>JAFGJI010000031.1 GCA_016929175.1 Thermoplasmatota archaeon
AGCTTCGATCGTTTTGGATAATGACTACATGATGGACCTTCCTGCCACGGGGGAGTTCCCTGTTATCGTAAGGAACGACGGCAATACCCTATCCGCGGTCGGATCGATGTTCGAAGGGATCCCGATGTCCGCAACGGGCCCCCGGATCACCGAACCGGGGGAAGAAACATCGATCGATGTAGGATATGACCTCTCCGACGTGGTCATTCAGACTTCCGGCGTTCTCAAGGCGTTTTCCGGGGATTGGGTGTCGGATGAGGGCCTGGAGGTCACATTCATCAGAGAGGGGGACCTCTTTCACCTGCTTTTCAGGAGGGGGCCATTCCTGATCATCAAACCTGCAGAGCTGATCGATCCGAAGACCAATAAAGTGGACCTGTTCTGTCTCGGGGGCGGGCTTTCGAACGTAGGGATGGAGATCGTAGAAGGTCCCGATAGGGCAAGGATCAGAACTGATATGAGACTGGACCTGTCCAACCTTGACCGTGATGAGCTGTCCTTTGAGGTCTCCGGGCTCGAAAAGGACGGTATCGTAATTGTCCGCGGATACGGATTCAGCGGGGAGACGAAGGTGGTTTCCAACTCAGTCCCTGTTCTGATAGAAGCAGATGCCGTTCGATCTGCCGCCGTTCCGGTCCCGGTAGTTGTGGGGGGCGGAGCCGCTGTTTTTTCAGTGATAGTGGCGGGCTCGGCTGCATATTTCTATTCTGCCTCCGAGGTGTTCAAATACAGGTGGCTCACATTGGCACTCGTGCCCCTTTATTCTCTGGTCCATGATGAGAAGGTCCTCGATCATTTCTTCCGGGGGCGTCTTTTCGAGTACATCAAGGAGCACCCTGGTGTGACCTTTACTGCTCTGAAGGACCACTTCGAGGTGAACAACGGTACCTTGACCTATCATCTCCACAGGCTCGAGAAGGAGGAGCTCGTGGTACATCGGAACCTGGGCAAGTACAAGATGTTCTATGCCGATGGGGTCAAAATAAAGGGCTGCGAGGTTGTGATCTCACAAATGGACAAGGACATCATCGAACTCGTTTCAAGAAACCCCGGGATAACCCCCGCTCTGGTATTTGCCGATCTTCGGGGGGAGCGCTCCAGAAGGACGATATCAAGGCATCTGAAACAGCTGGAGCGGAAAGGTTTCATTGATGTGGAGTCCCGACATGGGGAAAGGAGATTGTTCATTGCAGGCGAGCTCGAAAGGGTACTTATGCCAAGAAAAGGAGTGGTCGAGGTCGTCGAGATGACCGGTGTGGAGACATGATATTATTTGTTCTGTTCGAATCCACCCTTTGGCTATACTATGTAAAAAATGTTGGCGCCGCAGGGCGGATTCGAACCGACGACCTTACGGTTAACAGCCGTACGCTCTAACCTGCTAAGCTACTGCGGCGTATGCTTGGCATAGGGGCCAATATTGAAATCTTATATAAAACATGCTGTGTGTATTCTTGACGGCCATCCAGACGTCATTTCGATGGAGTGATCGAAAGGAAAAAGCACCGATGAAGGATCGGGACTTTCCCCTACCGTTCACCAGGCAAGAAGAACGCAACGGGAGCCCGGAGAAATTCTCCCCCTGGCATGAGGAAGGTCCCGCAGCTTGGGGTCAGATAATCAATAATGATGACATCACAGGAAAGATATGTTAAAGGAAAAACCCGAAATTATGGCCATTCTCCCACACGGGAGCACTGGAATGGGTAATAATGGTATCTTTAGGCCTTTTAATAAGGATTATGTAATATGTGTCTATTTACCATCCGGAACGAGATCCCATCGGATTCCAAAAGGGGGAGCAAACATGAGGTCATACATCTTGATATCAATGTCTTTGTGCCTGGTTTTACTTATGAGCATGGCATCGAACGTATCCGGAGAAGGCCAGATAATGGAAAAGACGGACCCGGATGGCGATGTTCTAATGATGACGGATCCCTTCGCCGAAAAGAACGAGGTGTCCAACGACTGCGAGGTCCTTTCTGCCTCCATCGATTGGTCCGGAGATGTGGTAGTGTGCCAGTTCACTGTCAAAGGAGAGGCGGTTGCCACTTCCTCCGATGACAGCACGAACATATACTACTTCAACATCGATCTGACAACGGAGACCGATGAGGAGGAAATATTCTTCATCTATACTTCCACCGGACTCTCCGGAGGATCGCTCGAGACCGGAGCGATCGCTCTATCCTCTGATGATTTCTCATCCGAGAGTGGTACCTTCACATTCGAGTTCGACAAGACACATTTCGGGAGCTATACCGAGGTCCTGGATATCGAGGTCAGGGCGACCAATACAAACGGATGGATGGATGAGATAAGATGGGACGAGGGATTGCCCGGTGATGATGATATAATAGACGATGACACGGTGGATGATGATGAAGAACCCCAAATACCGGACCCGAAGACCGAAACACCAACGGATGACAGCATCTCCGTGGATATCAAGACCGCATCCTTCGAATACGAGGTCACCGAGGAGCACATGACCGTCGAGATCAAGATAACAGGAACGACATCCGGAGATGTCCACCACTGCTCGAACGTCATGATCACATATGATGAGAATGGAGATCCTGAGGACCTTGAGGATGCCGAATGGGAGGTTGGACCGGACGTAACCGAGAGGATGACCTTCCTTGGATACACGATAGAGCAGTATTTCGGGGGAAAGGGAGACGGCGGCGAGGATGATTGGTCAAAATGGGAGTTCTACGTCTACATGGACGGTCCGTTCGATGAGAACATGACACTGTTCGATACCGATGACATGGAGGACAAAACGGCGGTATTCTATCTCAGGGCTTACTCCGATGAGAGTGAGACCGGATGGAACCAGGCCTCCAGGGATATGACAGATGAGATAAAGGATGATGACGAAAAAGACAGTCCAGGTCTCTCTCTGATCCTTGTTCTTGCATCGGTGGCTGCGGCTGCGATCATTATAGGTTACGGCAGAAGAAGGGATTGAATTGAAGCGAGTTGCCTGCATACTCATCTTTCTAGCTATGGCTATGAACATGTTCAATTTGACCGGGAACGGGGAGGAGCAGGGGACAAGGGCCACGGTCCTCCCCCCGTATGTTCACAACGACTTTAATTTCGATGAAGATGAATACCTTCTGATCCAGGACATGTACATCGATGCGGGAGTGCAGGTCAACTTCACAAGTTGCACGGTCAAGGTTTCGAAGAATACGGAACCGATCAGAATATGGGTCGATGGTAATGTAAAGCTAGGTAATGTGCATTTCATCTCTGGAGCCACGGATCCAAGACCAGGGGACTGGCAAGGTTTTGTCGTTAGAGGCAGGTCAAACTTCGCCATGGGGTACTCGTCCATAGAACATGCGGTGGTCGGTGTTGACCTGTTTCATTCAGAGGATTCAACAATGATTAGGTTCAGCTCTTTCACGAACATGTCAATAGCCGGGATAAGGTTCAACAACTTCGAATATACGAACGGAACGATATATGCTCCGCACGATGTGTATATCTACAATACCATTTTCAAGGACTGCGGATGGGGGATCATCGAGAACGGTTTCAATACCGAGATCGAGAAATGTGAATTCATCAATAATGATCCTGGTGGGATTCTGGTCGGGAACGGCACATATCCATTCTCCAAGGGTCTGTATCTAGATCGCAACACTTTCACCGATAACAGGAACGCATCCATTCAGATCGGCTCGGAGGGCGACCGGTCCTGTGGTATTACCGATCTGCACACATATCATAATGAATTCAGGTCAACAGGGTTTGCTAAAAATTATGTTGTTTCAAGAATCCCCTCAACTAACCTGACTTTCCAATACGATTATTTTTATGAGGGTTATCAGGGTAATATCATGGAAATGGAAGATTGTGAAGACCTGCTTCTACGGAACAACCATTTCTATGGTATAGAAGAGAATGGAAAATTTGCACTTCTTCTTTCCGGCTTCCGGAATTTCAACGCCACCTCAAATTATCTTTTTGGAATGGGCGGGGACATGCTCGTTCAGGATGGAGATATTGCCAAATTCCGGGTAAATCAATTGAGAAGTGAGTGTGCGATCACCTGCAACAATGTCACAGATGCGGCCATTCACAAGAATTACGGAGGTTTCATATCTGTAAAGAAATCCGCTCCCGTTGCGATCTACGATAATCGGGGAAGCGACATACGCGTGAGCGGATCGATAAACGCAAGGGAGATCGGTGACATCCTCGTGTTCAACAACAGTGTCGGCCAGTCAGAGGATACGTCGATGTACTTTGCCGATAATATCAGAACATACATCTGTAATAATTCGATCTTGCGTTCCGGGGGGTCGGGGATGGCATTCAGGTCCCAATACACATCCGGTATCCAGTACATTCTGGAGAACAATACGATCATGAATTCCACGGATTACGATATCGAGATGGACCAGTTCATGGAGGCGGAATATGGGATCATCATCAAGAACACGACATTCGATCCCGAGAAGGTCAAACTTGAATGGAATACCACGATCCAGGCATGCTGGTTCATGAAGGTGAGGACCCTCAACGATATCAAGGGACCCCTTGACGCTTTTATGAACGTGATGAACAGCACTGGGATACATGACAGCGATCACGAGGTATCGGGAGAATGGGGTCTGGTACAGGGTCCTTACATGGAATTCGTCTACAATACGACCGACACCTGGGAGGAGAGATCGGATCCGAAATATGAGGATGTGATGTGCGACCTCACTTTCACCGCAGATAACCGACTGTGGGAAACCACTGTCAACTGGTCCAGATATCTGGAGATGGACCTCACCTTGGATGCTTTTCCCGTGTTCAACGACCCGGAGATCATCCATTTCGATGAGGATCAGCTTCTCGACCTGAACATATCCGACCTCTTCTCGGACCTTGATGCTATCGATGTCGAGATCACCGGTTCGGATGGGAACCTCACCTTTGAAAATGATACGGTAAGGTCAACTTTCGAGAACTGGACCGGGACCTCCAACGTGACCTTCAGGGCAACGGACACGTTCGGCAATCACACCGACGGAACGGTTACGTTCATCGTTGACCCGATAAATGATGCTCCGGCAATTTCTCCCGAGCCTGATGATATTTTCATGGACGAGGACACGGTCCATGTCATTGAACTGGGGCTTCACATGTATGATGCCGAAGACGACCTTCTCGAATGGACCTTCGAGGAAACGGAGCATCTGGCCATATCATTGGACAATGTGACATGGAACCTCACGATCGCTCCAGATGAGAATTGGTATGGCAATACGAGCCTGACCCTGCATCTTGGCGATGGGCAGACATTATCGAACATCACCGTTGAGGTCAACGTTCGATCTGTGAACGATGCACCCGTGTTCAACGCACCGGAGAACTGGAACATCACAGTTTACAGAGGTACGCTTCAGACCATCGATCTCCTCTCGATGGTATTCGATGTTGAGGATGATGAGATATCATTCTCGATGGACCCATCATCGGAATATGTTACCATAACCAACGGCGAGCTTGCAATTCTCTTCCCCGAGAGCACCGATGCAACTCTTTTAACCTTGGAGATAACGGCTGATGACGGCAACGGAGGAACGGATACGGTCTCACTTCGTATCATCATCGATCATGGAACGTCTCCTCCGCCAGAGGGTTGGGACCTGTACTCATCCAACGTGGAGGTTGATGAAAAAGGAAACTGGTATGTGGGAGCTGCGGGATCGCCCGGGATCGATGTGTATCTGGTCGTGAAGGACGAGGAGGGAAAAACGGCAACCTACAAGATGGAGGAAGACAGCGAACACCCGGGCAACTACTCGCTGGAGATAGACAGCAGCAAGTTCGAGGAGGGAATGGTATACTCCTACTTCTTCACGAATGCAACGGGTAACGGGGACCTGGAACCTGACCTGTCGGGGATCGAGGTCCAACCAGGGGAAGAGGTCGAGGAGGTTCCCAGCCTGTGGGCGCTCATAATCGGAGGGATCTGTATCACGCTCCTGGTTGTGCTGGTGATCATCTTATTGATAGTTGTTATTGCACGAAGATCAGGAAAAGGACATGAGGAAGAATAGTCATAGGCCGATCATAATGAGTATTGACGGGCCAGGCCGAGTCCGTTCATTAATAAAGGTCATGGATCAAACTATGAAGGAGTTCAATAATGGAATTACCAAGTACGGGGAACATTTTCATTCAGGTTTTCATTCGGTTGGAATGGAGTTAGAAATGATCATAAGAAAAGAAGCCGTTGAAGATATCGATGCGATCACGAAAGTTACCATTTCGGCCTTCAAGGACCACCCGATAAGCAGACAAACAGAGCATTTCATCATACATGCACTACGTGCAGCAGGGGGGCTTACCATCTCCCTCGTGGCGGAGATCGATGGGCGAATTGTCGGGTAAATTGCTTTTTCACCGTTAATGATTTCAGATGGAACCGATGACTGGTATGGGATGGGTCCGGTTTCAGTGTTACCTGAATTTCAGAAACAGGGTATTGGGAGATCTCTTGTCAACGAGGGGTTGTCCATTCTGAAAAGGATGGGGGCCAAAGGCTGTGCACTTGTCAGCCCTCTGGATTATTACGTTAGATTCGGATTCAATAATATTCCAACTCTCATTCACGAAGGGATCCCTCAGGAAGTCTTTCCTGTCTTGCCGTTCACGGAAGAGGTCCCTGAAGGGATCGTAACTTTTCATGAAGTTTTTTCAGCTCAAAGTTGAAAAATGCGAACCTGTAAACCTTTCGCTTCCAACCGGTTCTATTGTTACCATTTGAACCATACCTTTCCATTCAGAAGGGTCCATGGTATGCAATTTTTCAATAACATTGTTGAAAGGAACGACAGAGAACCCGCAATAAAAACACCATTCATCAATCCGATTGTGAACATGAGATTATATTAAAGGGGCGGTTCGGCTCTATCATGGAACATAAAGCAGCGCTCAAAATGGATGCGATGATCGAATTGATACGAAAAGGCCGCGGCTCCGAACAAGCATCTCCAGGGGTGATTCGGCGATGAGGATAGAATATGTTCATGCTTCGAAATACGGGAACGGAGCAATGGTTGCACAAGAGTTCAGAATGCAGATGGCCTCCAAAGGGATTGTTGTTAATATTCATCATACCAGGGATGCGAAACCAAAGGAGATGCCTCCATCGGATCTATATATTTTCAGCTCTCCAGGTCGAATGGGCAGACCTATCGGATCCATGCGAAGGTTCCTCAAGAAGCTCAAGCTACCGGAAGGAACCAGATACGCAATACTAACAACTGAGTTGAAACCTCAACCCGACTGTAAGAGCGGTCGTATGCCCACCGAGGAAGAGCTGGGCAAATGTCAATTGATCATCCCGAGAATGAACAAGGCCCTGCAGGAAAAAGGCCTCATTAATGTGGCACAGGAGAAGGTCCTTGTCATCGGTCTGAAGGGACCGCTTGAAGAGAGCTGGGATAGGAAGATAGAGAAATTTGCAGAAGAAATATCGATCGAACTTATAAAAAGAGGAGAGCGAGGTGATATCAAATGAAATTAAGACAGCTTTTGGGTAGCGGGGAGAAGATTATGCTGTTCACTCTGCCGTTTGTTATTATCGGTGTGACGTTGAACATCATTCTGCCCTCGATCTTCAGCGTCGGAGGTCCATCCACTTTATTGCAGCTGGTTTCCCTGATCATTCTGATCTCCGGGGTGGCTGTATGGATATGGTCCGTGGTATTGATATTGATAAAGGTCCCCAAAAATGAACTTATAACGACCGGCCCCTACTCGGTGGTGAAGCATCCCCTGTATAATGGTGTTGCATTTCTGGTGCTTCCATGGGCCGGGTTCATCTTCAACACGTGGCTGGGGGTCGCGATCGGTCTGATGATGTATACGGGATCCAGGATATTCTCTCCTCAGGAGGAGATACAATTATCAGATGTCTTCGGCGCCATGTGGGATGAATACTGTGAAAATGTGATGATCCCCTGGCTGTGAGGATCACATGTGGGAGGGAAAAAGATGGAGACCTTGACGACTGCTTCCGGATACAGGATAACTAGGATCTGGTCCAGGCACAGCAATTCGTACCTTATCACGGATGGCAGGTTAACTCTAATGGTGGATTCATGTTTCAAGACCCAGGGGAAAGCCATCGTGAAAAGGATCAGGAAAATGGGCATAGAAAAGATCGACCTCCTTGTCCTGACCCACTCCCATCATGACCATGCCGGAAATGCTTCAAGAATTCGAGAAGAGTTCGGATGCAAGGTCCTGATCCATAGGGAGGAGGCGGAGTATCTTGCACACGGCAGGACCCCTCCGGTCAACGGGATTAAACCTCTATGGAAATTCTTCATGAAGCTGCTGGGCACCAGGATGCTGTCAATTATGAGATATACGGCGTGCAAACCTGACATCATCATCGACGATGACCACAGCCTGGATGGATACGGGATCAAGGGAAAGATCATCCATACTCCGGGGCACACCACGGGTTCGATAAGCATCATAATAGACGGTCAGTACGTCTTCGTCGGCGACACTCTGTACGGACTTTCAAGGAAGGGGGTCCTGCCTCCATTCGCCCAGGATAAGGAAGAGTTGATCAGGAGCTGGGGAAGATTGTTAGGAACCGAAGGAACCCGTTTCATACCCGGACATGGAAAGATACTGGAAAGGTCACAGGTCCAGACAGAATACTCGTCGCAGAAAGGGTAGAAATATTGCTTTGATCAATCCTGAATTGGTACGAAAAGGGGGAGCACTGTCACTATTTCGGTCCGGTCCTGCCTTCGGCCTTTTCCCTCAGCAGCTTATCCCGCCATGTATCCTGGACCCAGCCATCCCTGAGTACAGCGGAAAGGACGTTGGCAACCCCGTCGCATTCCTTGATGCCGTCCAGAAGCTCGTTGTATCTCCTGATCGAAGGGGACCACGCATAGCTGGAGATCAGTCCCGAGATGTTGCTGACCATGGTGAGGTTGAAAAGGGCCCCGTCGAATCGTTGGTTCAGTTCGTTCCGGACTTTCATCGGGTTCGCATCTTCCTTCAGTAGGATCCCGAGCATTGCGGTCATTCCAGACGCGTTCCCCGGACGCCAGTCAACACCGAAATTGACAGCTCCGTCCTCGATCAATCTATCGAGATGTCTCTTCACCGTTCTCGCCGATGCGTTGCACTTCTCGGCGATGTCACCGATCGCCATACGTGCATCCTCGTGAAGAACATGGATGATCTGGAAATCCAGTCTGGACAGTTCGGAAGGTCCCTTGTAGCCGGTATCCAGCATCTTCTTGCCGAAATGCACCTGGGAATGGAACAGGACATTCGGGGTGGGGATATTCGCCTCGTTTCGCAAGAATGCGACAACCGGGTCCAGGTCCGTGATGTCGTGAATGATGGCTTCCAGGAAGTACTGGAGCTGCCCCTCCCCGATGAAGATCGACTGTATCTTATCGTTGCTTCTCAGCGCCTTCTCCACATCTTCCGGTCTGCCCTTAGATACTCCCTCTATCAGAACACGGATCGCACGGAGGTATCCGAGAGATAGGGACGCTCTGAAACCTATGACAAGCTCCTCCTCCTTCAATATCTGCATCCGGCGATGTGTAGCCTGGACAGAGATATCAAGACGGTCTGCCAACTCCCGTATCGGGATCCTCGAATTGGCAAAGAGCATCTGACACAGGCGGATGTCCGTCTCGTCCATGTGGATGGTTGATATCTATAGGTGCTTAAAAACCTGCCCTCTCGGCAAGCAGCCGGTCCCGCCATGTCTCCTGGACCCAACCGTCCTGCAGGATCTTAGACATGGTATGTTCGACCCCATCGATCCTCCCCATCGATCCTACGAGCTCCTTCTGCCGCATGACGGTCGGGGTCCAACTGTAGCAGCCGAGGACATCAACAAGGTTGATGAACGATGTAATAAATATAATCGAGACGCCGAACGAACTGAACAGTTCATCCCTGACCTTGCCGAGCTCCGAACTCTGCCTGACCTTGACCATTATGAGAGAGGTGTTACCGCTCGTATATGCCGGGTTCCAGTCGAGACCGAATTCGACGGCTCCTTCCTCTATCATCCTGTCCAGGTGCCGTTTCACAGTTCGGGCAGACAGGTTGAGTTCGTCCGCGATATCTTCCACGGCCTTCCGGGAATCACCCTGGAGGGCCCGTACGATGCGGTGATCGACGGAGGAAAGCTCCGGAGGTCCAGTGTACCGTTTATTAACGACCGTGTCGCCGAACCGCACCTGGGATTCGATGGAGAAGAAGGGGTCCGGTATCCTGACGTCATTCACTACGAAGTCCGAAATACTTTCAAGGTCCTTCATTTCCCTTGGTATAAACGATATGTTGAGGAACTCCTCTCCGGCAACCAGAACGACATAGACCATATCGTTCTTGCCAAGGACCCTCTTGATCTCCATATAATCCTCTATCTTCGTTCTTCCCGAAACATATACGCGACATGTATGCAGGTATTCCACCGACAGGCAAGTGATATATCTGTGAATGACCCCCTCGTCCTTGAGATTCTGCATCCGACGATGTGTGGCCTGGATGGAGATGTTCAACCGGTCTGCCAAATCCCGGATGGGCGCCCGGGAATTGGCAAAGAGCATCTGACATAGCCTGATATCTGTCTCATCCATGGAGGACTATATTTTCGCTCGATTATTTAAACCCGGATAATCTCTCGCCTTCGAATAAGGACATTGTAAAGGTCCCTGAAAGGAAATTGAACTTTCTTCATCCATAGATCGATCAGCATTTTCCCTTGGGGACTGTCCCATTCGAATTCGAGGTCCCGGTGACACCGGGATCCCAGTCCGATCCTATCATGATGGCAAAAACGACACTCAAGGGGTTGATAGGGTGTCCCATGTAGTTCACATCGATTCATACGTAAGAAATTACATCCATTGTTTGAGAATTCCTGCAGTGCAAAGTTGCCTTCACAACCATGAAATGCAGGGGACAAGATCCCGAACTTCAGTTCGGGGGACATTTCGAGCATCATTCGATTGCCAAGACCAGCTTCCATTGCCATATATGCCTCTTCCAGCGTCCACCAACCCGGCCTCCTGCAATATGTCTTGCATATATGACAGGAACAAGGATCTGATGGGGGATATCTTTCCGGGAGCCTGCTTCTCATGACCTGCATATTATTCCTTCAATTTTCAGATAATTACAATCTCAATTCGCTAAGGGAACACACGAACCCCATCTGTCCTGGTGATCTTCCGGAACTCTTCAAGCAACTTTATGAAGATCTCTCCTGGTTCTCCTTTGCCGATCGTGCGCCCGTCTATTCTGATGACGGGGATCAGCTCGGCAGCTGTCCCTGTCAGGAAGCATTCATCAGAATTGTAGAGGTCATGCCTGGTCAAGGTCTTCTTCTCGCAGGTGTACCCGAACCGATCTGCGATTTCGATGACTGTGTTCCGGGTGATACCGGCAAGGGCACCATCGAATGTGGGCGGTGTCCTGAGGGTCGAATTCTTGACGCTGAAGATGTTGTCTCCGGTCCCCTCGGTCACGAATCCCAGGGAGTTCAACATGATCCCCTCCGGAACCCCTATATTGTTTGCTTCGATCTTCGCAAGCACATTGTTGAGGTAATTGAGGGATTTGACCTTCGGGCAAAGAGCATCTGCCATATTTCTCGTAGTCGGGACGGTCGCCACCTCTAGACCCTTTTCATAGAACTCAGCGGGAAAAAGCGAGATCTTATCCACGATGATGATGACGGTAGCTTTGGGACATTTCCTTGGATCAAGACCAAGATCTCCAATGCCTCTTGTGACCATTAAACGGATATAACCATCCCGCAGCTTGTTGGTCCTGACCGCATCGATACAGGCATCCCTGAGCTCCTTAAATGACAAAGGTATGTTCAGCGTGATGGTCTTTGCCGATTCATACAGTCTCTCAAGGTGTTTGTCCAGCTTGAAGATGTTCCCGTCGTAGATCCGGATACCCTCGAATATTCCATCTCCGTAAAGGAGCCCGTGATCATAGACGGATATCTTTGCCCGGGACCGGGCGTAATACGACCCGTCAATATATACCTGTGATACCATTTTTTCACCTCCTGAAATTACAGCCATTCATCTTCCTTTCTCATAGTGTTGACCTATAGGGTCTGACCGGGAGTATCCACGAGAGCCATCAGGAACTGAAGCTCCGTCTCTACCAATGCGGGATCGATCGAGCGTTGTGCGTATATCCAACCATCGTTTTCAGTGGACAGGGAATAATCCCTTTCGGTCAATTCCCTGGTGATCTTAAGGATCTGCTCCATTCGCGTGGTGTCCACCTCGTGGTCCGAATCCAGAGCTCGAACGAGTACCTCCACGGTATGGGATATCTTGGATCCCCTGCCCACCAGGGCGACGATCCCTATTCTGTACCCGTTACCCCTGGCCAACACCATGTAACCTTCCCCGTCCTGGGATGCTTTAGCATTTTTATCCAATCTTTCCATATCGATCTTCGAAGCAGTGCTCATTTCTCAACCTCCTTCGTTCATCACTGGTACCTTAGGGCCTCCCCCGGTCTGAAACGACCCGCCCTGAAGAGGGGGGGCTGGATTATCAAAGCGGAAATGATCACAGTGATCGCGAGCGATATCAGGACGAAGGGCAAAGGGAAAATGTATGCAATGTCCATTCCGCTGCTGGACCTGATGGAATTCGTCAGTAGAACCTGTACACCATATCCAACCGGCAATCCTGCGATCCAACCACCGAGGGCGATTATCATACCCTCCATGCCAAAGACTGAGATGATGCTTCTCGAGGACGACCCCAGGCAGCGGAGTATACCGATCTCACGGGTCCGTTCGATGACGTTCATGGTCAGCATGCTCATCAGGCCGATCATGGTCACGAAAACTATGAGCGCTCCGGAGGCTATCATCATTGCTACTGTACTGTCCGCACCTCTTGTTATCTGAACGCTGTTTACGTACCAGATCTGGTTGGTGACCAGGTAACCACGTTTGATCAAAGTGTCCTCGATCATAGTGGCTACACGGTCTATCTCGGAGTGGTCCCTACTCTCGGTGAATATATTGAACCCGGATACCGTCGATCCGTAACCCATAAGATACTTGACCATTCCAAAGGGCATGTACACTTCTGTGAATACCTGGATGCTGATACCGACCACTTTGAATGATACGGGGCCTGTCCGCGTCTTCACCTTAACGCTATCCCCCACCTCGATGCCCAAACTCGAGGAAAGCCGCTCGTTGATGACCAGCACTGGCTCGTTTCGCTCATACTCATCGTCAGAAAACCACCGGCCGGAGCTGATGGTCTTGTCTTGATCTATTGCCTCCGTATCATGAACGTATGCAAGAGCGATCGTATTGTAATCATCGAACCCGACCATGGTGGATATGAAGGGTTCTGCATAGCGCACCCCGGGTATGCCATTGATGATATGTCCCACCTCCTCGGTCAGCGGATTGGCACTTTCCTCCTGCCCTATTGATTGGATATCGTAGGTGACGCAGGATATCTCCCGGTCGATCTCCTCCGACATCGCCACACAACAGGTTACCACGCCCAGGAGCATTCCTACGGCCAGTGCTACCTGGAAAATGGTCGAAAATGAACGACCCTTGCGGCGCGATGTGTTGCGTATCCCCATCTGGAAGACAACTGGAATTCTGGCCAATCCGGTACTTATCATCAGTCTGTCAAGAAGGGAAGATCGATAGGATGAAGAAATGGAACTTCCTTCCATACCCTCACGGACCCCAACTCTCAGCGCTTTCAGCAGAGCAGGGGCTGAGGCAAGTACAGTAACTATACACCCGGTCGTGAAACCTATGATCACCGTGGGCAGATGGATACGGAATCCGACACGTATGCCGACCATATTGCCGAACATCCCCGCCATTCCCATGGTTATTAACAAGCCAAGTAGGGCTCCGATGGAAGAGCCTATGACCCCCATTATGAGAGAAGTTGTAAGATATGACCTGACCACCTGAGGACTTGTGGCTCCGATAGCCTTCATCTGTGCGATCTCCCTTCTCTGTTCGGTGATGATCGTATGCATCGTATTGGAGATGAGGAACAGACCGCAGAAGAGGACAATGTAGGCGATCAGATTGAAAAGAGAACCTACGCTTTCTAACATCTCCTTCTGTGGCCAGTCGCCAGGTTTCCTGATATGAGGTGTTTGGGTGAAACCATTGAAGTCGGTCCTCTCTGTTAAACAAGCTTTCACATCATCAACGGTCCTGGTCACCGCTGCATTATCCGTTTCAACAAGGTCAAGGGTGAGTAAGTTGTATCCTGAAGTATTTGCAATACCCCGAACCGTATTCACATCGGTGTAGAACACCGCTACCTGTTCGAAGGGTTTCCCCGAAAAATGCGGAGTGTGGGCGATGCCAGTGACATTCATTTCCCTGACATTGCCAAAGGTGTCGTACATCCGCACCTTGTTGCCCATACCTGCCGTGTAGAGGCCAGTATCAATATTGCTGCGCTCCGAGAGAAGGTCGCCCTTACCTGCCTCGGGTATATCCCCGTCCTCGATGGATATCTTATCCACTGACATGCTTTGAAAATCATCAACACCAACGACCCAGGCGATGTTCCGGCGCTCCCCGAGATATATCTTGGTGTAGAGTATGAACATAGCTTCCGTATTTCGAACGTTGTCAAGTTCATTGATGGACCCGAGAACATCATCGTCCATTGCGGTATCATTGAATCTCAGAAGGACATCATACATGTTCGATCCGCGGATCTCATCCTGCATCGCTTGGTCAACCAGAGGCATCACTCCGAACATTCCCAGTGCAGCCACACCAAGGATTATTGTCAGTATTGTGAAAACGGACCTTGCCTTTCGCTGTTTGAGATCTCGGAAGGATTTGTTTAAAAGAGTTGATTTCATCGTAGGTCGCCTCCCATATTCAAGCTCATGTGTTTTCTGCCTGGACCTGTCCATCACGAATAGTGATCCTACGCATCGCCCGGGCTGCCAGGTCCTTTGAGTGTGTGACATATATGATTGTCTTGCCCTGGTCATTGAGCTTCTTGAGGAGGTCGAACATGGCCGCTTCCGTCTGAGAGTCCAGGTTCCCAGTTGGCTCGTCCCCGATGATTATCTTGGGGTCGCAGGCCAGAGCCCTGGCGATGGCGACTCTCTGCTGCTCTCCACCCGAGAGTTCCGAGGGTAGATTGTTCAGCTTGTCGCCGAGACCCACTAGTGTGAGATTCCTCACCGCGGTCCTTCTTCGTTCCGAATTGGAGCCCATGTGGGCAAGGTCCAAAGGCAGCATCGCATTCTCCAGGGCAGTCAGCGTGGGGAATAGCTGGAAGAACTGGAATATGATGCCCACATTCCTCCCTCTCCACCTTGCCAACTCATTCTCGTTCATGGTATCTATTCGGGTACCATCCACTATGACGGACCCTGATGTAGGACGGTCGATCCCGGTGATCATATTCAGGATGGTTGATTTACCCGATCCCGAAGGACCCACGATTGCTGTCACCTGTCCGCCTGCGATGGTTAGATTGACATTCTTGAGCGCTTGATATTCGACCTTGCCTGCCGCGTAGACCTTGTCAAGGTTCTTCAGTTCGATCTTGCACATATTTTTCACCTGTATCCATCGATCTTAGGGAGGCCTTTACAACCTCTGAGGAGGCCGATGAAGAAGAGTATAATAATGGCATGTTCACCATGGAATTGAAAAAGGAACATTCAAGATCCGCCCATATGGACGATCCTTCATACCGATAATTGATGAAATGGACAGCGGTATCTTTGAATTGAACTAGCCAGTCCTTAAAATAAGAAGGTTCTCATGATCATTCCATTAATGAGTAGGCAGAGCGATCATCGTTCTCTTCCCCTGATATCGTCGATCAAACCCTTGATATTTGTTTTTTCATCCGATCGGTCTCTTGATCATCGATTATCCTGCTTCACGTTATTTGGACTCCGACCAACCATGTCCATTAACCGCATCCACAGCTTACCTCACAACAAGATCCTTTGAATTGATCCAACACCTTCAGTATCCCTTCCCGAAGCATCTCTTTGGGTATGTTCTCGCTGGTTTCTCCATCGTATTCGAATGTCCGGCAATTCGTTTCCTCTCCGCAAACATCCGAACAGGAACCGCAATAATTATCGGACATTGTCAGTTTTCCGGAGACTATCTCCTCGAGGTCCTGTCCGTTCAATCTGATGGTCGGTGATCTCTTCAAACCATACTTCTTCTCATCGTCCTTGGTGCTGATCCTGATCTTGTTAACGGTAAGGTGATCGATCCCCTTCAACTCCTGTCGCAATTCTATAAGGACTTCATCCAGAGTTTCATCCGTTGACTGACATCTTTCACAGCATGACAGGTCCAGGTATAGGAAATCTATGTTCAGCTTGTTCAAGTTCTCACCAACCAGGATAGTAATGACAACACCCCAAATTAAATATTAAATTCTTTCCAATATGCCTGAATACCAGAGGATCCAATTTCAGCAACTTACGATGACATGGATATCCTTCTCATGATGAGAAGTGTTCACATTTACCATACCCTTGCCCAACCGGATGAAGTAGTGACCGATAATGGGGAACCATTGTTCCAAGATGGTCCTCATAATGGGACCATCATTATAATCACAAACCATCGATGAGTTTCATTTTCCTATACTAGGGCCGGTGCAAGATGTTAAGTGGGCCAGGCCGGTCTAACTGATAATTGGTTTTTACCTGAAAAGTCGCTTATTTCTTAACCACTCGACCTGGGTCAATTCAGCGGATCATATAATGAATTGGGGATTTGGCTAGGTTCGAATCCGTCTGCACGATTAACAAATTGTTTTTGAATAGAATCAATGGTCCAAACAAGCGATGGTAAGGTTTTTATTGGTCTGGATAATGAATTACATCTTATAGGTCCTCCCTCGATTATGGGAGGACTGCTACAAATTTGAGCCAAATTTACGAGGATAGAATTTTATGACTGTAAATGTTCATCGACCAAAGACCAAGTAAAGGTTCGCTAGGATCAGAAAAGCGAACATCGATGCCATTGATATGGTGACAAGAACGGTGGCAGGTCTTTTCAGGGCGGGTCTGAGAATGATCGAAGGTATCGAAGCTGTGAGAGGTATCAATGATAGCAAGCAAAATACACCCAGGATCCTCCATACAGGACCTATCCTAAGGACCCAGAATGAAAAATAAAAGAGAGTGGCGAGAAGTGTGGAGATGAAAAGTAGAATGAAGGAAATCCTTCTTCCATAGAGGACGACCATTGTGGTTTTTCCTCCCTTTCGATCTGCTTCCCTGTCAGGGATCTGAACGCTGGTGATGAACTGGATACCGTAAAGTAGCTGAGGAAAAAGGAAGTATACAATAATTGAGAGCGAGCCTTTGTACATCACAAAATAGCCCATGAACAGGACCAATAATCCCACCGCGGTAACGGTCGCAACCTCTCCCAGCCTCCTGTAAGCCAACCTGAAAGGCGGGCTCGTGTAGGCCCACCCAAGGAGAGCCCCCGATAGGACCAGCAGTGGAAAGAACAGTGTTCTTTGGTATATGAACATGAATACAATCGAAAGGGAGATCGATAACAAGATCAATCCAATGGCGATGGTCTTTGCGATGGGTGCCAATTCCGGTTTTCTTTGAAGGACGCCACTCCCTCCGGAGAAAGGGGAAGGAGAATTGAACTTATCAGCGGAAATATCGTAGAGGTCATTGCTGTAGGATACGGAAAGATGTGCGGGAAAGAACACTGCGTAACCGAAAAGGAACTTCAATACGTCCCCTTCACCTCCCAGTTCTACCGCTATGAGGGCCCCCAGCGAATATATCAGGAAACCTCCGAAAAGAAAATGGAATCTTCCAAGTTTCAGAATATCAATGAGATCCTGTCTTTTGGACACACCTTATCATGGACTTATAGGGATAGAATGATTTCCCAAAATTCACTCTCAGACATTCAGAAAGCAATGTAGTATTGATCTAATGTTTTGGTGTTTTCAATATTGAGGGGGGGAGGATCATCAAGAAGTTGATGGACCAGGCCGGACTCACTCGTTTTCGACCTTCTGCAGAAGCTGTATTATCATCCTTTCCGGGGCGGCCCCCTCCTGATGATACTTGTCGTTGATGACGGTCCTCGGGACCCCCATGACCTTGTATTTCCCGGAAAGCTCCGGGAACTCCTGCGCTTCGACCATATCGGCCGTTATCTTCTCGCTCACCAGAGCCATGTGATGGGCCAGTACCACCGATCTCGGGCAATAGGGACATGTTGGGGTGACGAAGACCTGCATATGTACGTCCTTTGTCAGCCCCTTCAGGAACTTCTGCCCCTCCTCGGAGATGCCCGGGACACCGATCGAAACGGTAAGTATGGCATCCAGAAGCGATGTGAACTCGTACCCTGCCGGTATCCCGAAGAACCTGATCCCGAGGTATTCGTTCTTCTCCTCGGTCCCTTTCATTATCAATATCGCGGGTGTCTTGTCCACGCCGTATCTCTTTGCTATCCCTTTGTCCTTCTCGATATCAAGATGCTTCACGGTGATATTCTTGGAAAGTGCCGAGATCTCCTCCACTATGGCAAGGGTTTCCTTGCATGCCATGCAGCCGTCCTCTGCCGTGAATACCAGTATATGCACCGGTCCCTTCATTTCCCCAAGGGCTCCTATCACATGTTCCCTGGTCTCCTTGTCCATCATTTCCATGTTCTTCTCACCTCAAGTATTTGATCTCGAGCAAAGGAAAAGATACCCTTTAATAACATTTGTGCATAAAAAAAACGGCCGAACCGTATCAGGTCCGATCCCACATATCGTCCGGGAGCTCCCCGTAGAGTTCCTCCCCGTCCACATCCGGTATCAGAGAACCGATGTCTCCGCCGCATGTTCTCTGGCTTTCGGTAAGGTCGGCGATATATTTCTTTTTCAACGTCCAGTAGTTGATCCTCCACTCCCTTCCATCGTAGAGAGTGGTCTCCTCCCTCTCGGTCTTCAGGATTCCCAGGTCCTCGAGCATGTAGAAGATGTCCCTGTCATCCGTTTTGAGCATGTTGTCTATGATACGCTCTCCGAAGCCGAAGAAGTTCAGCACATGTTCGGCCATCTCCTCGGCCACGCCCACCTCCAGGGAGCCCTCCTGGTTCTTCTTCTTGAAAGACCTCTGGATCGCCGTGGTCAGAACGAAACGTGAAACTACGTCGCCCTTTCCTCCGCAGAAGTCCATCATCATTGGTTTTCCCAATACATCTTCTTTCAATACCATGAGAATTCTGTCCCTTTGGATCTTTCAACTATATACCTTACCGTATGATTTTCTATCCTAATTAAAATTCCCCCTGTTCTCAATTGGAGCGAATGCGCGGACTAACTTTAAAAACACCTTTGGAACTGCTATGTCCGAGGGTGAGTGCAAATGACGTTGCCGAAGCTCAGCGAGCAGACAGTAAGGGTAGTGGTTGTCGTCTTCTCCCTGGTGGGAATGGCGGTCCTCGGCATCATTGCGGCAGTGACGGAGGTGGAGAGGATACGCGTGGCGGAAGCAGCAGACCACTCCGGAGAACGGGTGGAAGTTGTTGGATCGGTAATAGGATCGGCAACATCGGCCTCGGGCTCCTCCTGGGTCCTGATAATGGAGGAAAATGTCACCATGGAGGTGTTCATAGAGAACGGAAGACCGGACATCGAGCCCGGAACGCTGATATCCGTTGAAGGGGAGATCACCATGATAGGAGGAGATCCTGTCCTAACTGTCCAGAAGGTGGAGGATATCCGGGTGGAGGAACGATCGACCGTTCAGATGTACGAAGGAAATGCAGTCCCTGGCATACCGTATTGCCTGAAGGTGATGGTACGATCCTCGACCCATACCGGATGGATCGACCAGGAAGTGGTGGCCATTCCACTCGGGGGGAACGGCCTGGAGGAGCTTCCCGTTTTCCTTACCGTCAACAGGCTGGACATGGACCTGAGACCGGGGGATATACTTAACCTGACAGCCGTCTTCACAGGCCCAAGTTCGGGGATGGTCTATGGCGATCTCAACTGCGAGCTCCTGGCCCGGGCCGAGGTTCTGACCACGAGCCTGCTCTGGCTGGTGAACGAGATGAGGTCATCACCCTCATCGGCTCCTATAGATCCCATCACGCTGGAGGGGTATATCAAATACCCTCCGGGAGGAAAGACCGTGTACATATCGGAGATGGTGGAGGGAGGTGAGATCTCCGTCAGGGTCAGACTGCCGCAGGAGCGGTCCGATATCTCAATGGGTGACCTCGTCAGGCTTTTCAACTGTTCCTTCTCATGGGATGTGGAGGGAATGAGAATGGAGCTGATCGCAGAAGAAAGTGAAATACTGGATGTCCACGGTCCCTGGAGGCTCAACCTCGGGTCGATGGAGTGGGGGCTTCTGGATTTCGTGGACTGCAGGGTTGTAATTTCCGGGGCTGTCGAGGTGGCAGGGAACAGTACCAGGATAGTTCAGGACGGGGTCTCTCTCGAGGTCAGGAACTATACAGGTCCGATCGGTTACGGTGATACGAAGGTTACTGGAAAGCTGCTTTATGATGAGGTCATGAACACCCTTTATCTGGAGTCGGAGGCGGTCGCCTCGTGATCGACACGATATTGCTGATCCTTCTCGGGGCCCTTGCGGGGACAGGTTTCGGGGTGATGACGGGTCTGATCCCCGGCGTACACGTGAACAACGTGGCCATTGTCCTGCTTGGACTGAGCCCGATCATCTCCTCCGCTCTCCAGGACCTCACGGGACTTGGACAGACCGAGGCCATGCTCATGGTCGCCTCCGCCATAGTGGCCACTTCTATGGCCCACACTTTCCTCGATTTCATACCATCGACCTTCCTTGGTGCCCCTGAGGCTGAAACCGCGCTGTCGGTCCTTCCTGCCCATGGGATGCTCCTGGAAGGGAACGGTTACAGTGCGATCTTCCTATCCGCGGTGGGCTCCTTCGGGGCCATAGTGGCAGGGACCCTTCTTCTGATACCCTACAGTCTTCTGGTCAATGATCCGATAAACGGATACCAGCTTCTGAAAGAGGTGATGGTATGGGTCCTGATAGGAGTTGTGGTCCTTATGCTTGTGACCGAGACAAAGAAGGTCCCGTATATTCCTTACCGCACGGGGGATGGAAAGTTGATATGGTCGGAGGGCAGGTTCTCATCGGTCCTTGGCGTTCTCGGGGCATTCCTTCTCTTTTTGACATCCGGTCTGCTGGGGCTCATAGCTCTCGACCTCGAACTGAGCTCCCCCTTCGGACTTCCGGCAACCTCTCTCTTTCCCCTGCTGTCAGGTCTCTTCGGGACATCCACCCTGCTGGAATCACTCAGAGGGGGCGCCACGGTACCGTTGCAGAGGATAGAGAAGCAATCGGTGGACCCTGCAGAAGCCGTGTCCTCCATCACTTCAGGCTCGATAGCTGGTTCGATCGTAGGCTTTCTGCCTGGAATGAGCGGCGGTGTTGCCACCGTGATAGCCATGATATTCAGGAAGGAGCCCAAGCCAAGCTCGGTCATACTGACACTCTCGGCCATCAACACGGCCAATTCGTTCTTCGTTCTCGGGGCGCTTTTTTTAATACTGAGGCCGCGTTCGGGAGCTGCCATCGTTGTGAATGAACTTGTGAACGTGAGGGAATGGAGCGACATGCTCCCTCCATCCGAGCTCTCCCTCCTGCTGATGTCGGCCCTCCTCGCTTCATGCCTGGGGTTCTTCCTCACCCTCATTCTCGGATCAAAACTGGCCAATATCATGCCCCGTCTTCCATACAGCAAGGTGGCCTGGAGCATAATCATCCTTATCGCATTGATGGTCCTTGCCTTTACGGGCCCTATTGGCCTCCTGGTGCTTGCCGTATCGACATCGCTCGGCATGATGGCACCCTTGACCGGGATCAGAAGGTCGCACGCCATGGGTGTTCTTCTGCTTCCAGTCATCACAATGATATGGTAGGTTGTTTGAAAAAAATTCTGGATGACCAGGTCTCATGATATCGAGGTCATTCTGCTGTAGCAGTCCTTACCGATCTCCAATGCCTTGATGTACTGCTTCTGGATCACAAGGTCCTGGATCTTCTCGATATCCTTTTTGTATTCCTCTGTCTCCATTCCCTTGGAATGCATTCTCGTGATCTCAACCTTGATCTTTGGGATCAGCGTGAAGAGCTCGGTCCGGGCCTGTTCGTCCTCGGAGAACGCTCCCCTTCGTAAGCTGTTCAAAGAGGTCATTCCATCCCTGGCATCCGGTCCCCGGTACTGGTCTTCCATGATGGTGCTTACCATCTCCTTCTTCAGCTGTTCGGGCGAAGCCATCAGGAGTGCATTGACCTCATGGTCCATCTCGGTAAGTGCTTTCTCTGCATTCGGGGCGTCGAGGGAATCTATCAATGCAGTGATGTTCGATATCCTCTGCTTGAAACCGTCCACGGTCACACCCGATCTCTCGAGCCTGGCGATCTTTCCCTTCTGTGCCAGCAGGTTGCCCCCGAGTTTGTCCATTTTGTCCTGGAGTATCATCCTTTCCGATATCTTTTTTAAGAGTTTCTCGGTCACACGGGAGAGTAGCTCATTGGCTCCATTGACGTCTCCCACCTCCCTCAAGACCCTGGACTTGGTGAGTATTGCCTTGTATTGGGACACTTCCATGCCGATCTGTCTGCCCTGCTTGATCAAGTCTGACATCTGGATTATAAGGTCCTGTGCTTTGAAGGCAGATGCCTTTCTTGCAAGCGATTCCCGGAAACCGGTGAGATCCTCAAGGGCATCCCGGATCCTCCCCTCGTCGGCAAGTGAGTATGCTGCCGATATCTTTTCGTTGACATCCCCCATCTCCGATCCATGTTCCTTGCATTGGGAAGCCAGATCGCGTATCTCGATCTCCAGGGAAGAGAACATCCTCCGGGTCATCCGATCTTCAAGTTCAACCTGCGCTTCGATGTAAAGGTCAACTGCCTTTTCAGGCTCCTTTGCCTTGACCAGTTCGTTCGCTCTTGAGAGCTTTTCCCTTGATGATGAGACATCCACCTCAAGGGCATCGGCTTCCATGATCATTTCCTCGACGATCTGCTTTCTCTTGTCGACCGTCCTGTACAACAGGCGTGGGTCGATCTTGTCCAGGAGTCTTTCGGAAGCTCTCACGGCCTTCTCGTACTTTCGGTCAAGGTAAAATGATCGCATCTCATCCAGCTCATTTTCAAGGTCCTTGACGTCCTGACCTCCTTCCGTGAGCTCCTTCATCTTGTCCATTATCTTTGTGAGGTTCTTTTGGTATTCTATCTTGATCTCTTCATTTGATATGTAAACGAGCCTCTGATCTATCACGGTCATGATCTTCTCCAAAAGTTGCATATTATGGTCTTTCAAGGATCTCAGGGCTTCGTTAACCGGGCCTTTGAGGGGAGTGATATCCAGCCCTTTCTTGTGCATGACCGCCATCGATCTCTTGATCTCTTCCATCCTCAAGGTCGCGAATTCGAATGCCTTTTCCTCCTTCAGTCGGGAGAGCTCGGACTCGGCCCCATTTACCAAAATATAGGCTTCATCCATTGCTCCATCCATAACAAGCCCGTCAGCCCTTTCCAGGATGTTCAGGACTGCTGATGGATCGATCAACTTGACGATATCCTCCGCCGTGCTTCTAAGTTCGGATATCTTCTTCTGTATTTCCTTGACGGGTTTCTCCTCGATCTCTGTAGCTTCGGAGGCCACTCTGTCCAGGAAGGTCTTCATGGCCGCCAGCGCCTCTTTAGGGTCCTCCCGTGCCATCTCGATGATCGAATCCTGCTTCTTCTTCAGGTCCAGGTAAAGCTTTGAACCTGTCCCCTCAGATGCCTCGATCTTGCCCATCAGAGGCGCGACCGAAAGGAGAAGGGCTTCCAGTTTCCTGAATTCCGCGACATTACTCTCCGATCCAACTCTGGAAGCGAGGTCCCGGCTCTTTTCCCAGGCGTCGATTAGATCCCCATCGAACAGAAACCTCCTGACCTCACCAAGCTCTTCTCTCAGGGAGGTCGTATCCAGCTCTGATGAGATCTCGTTGATCATTTCTTCGACCTTTGACAGGGATCTGTTGGTCTTCATGGTAAGGTCTTCGGTCAGCACTTTATGGAGGTTTTCCGCTTCATTCTGGATATCCTTCAATGATGAGAGAACATTCTTCATCCCTTCGGGATCAGCATCCTTCTGGCGCTTGAGGCATTCCGAGAACCTCTCTTCTATTTCCCTGATCCTTTCCAATTCACCGGCTCTTTTGAAATCGTTCATCAGCACTCTAAACTTGCCGTTGATGCCCGTGATGCTCTCTTTGATCTTTTCCTGATCGGAAGGGGTTTCATCCTTAACGACCCGGGTGGCGCCCATTTCTGCTTTAATGGTCTTTTCCTCGAGCTTTTTCAGTATTTGCTCGAACTTTTCAAAGGCTTCATCGACCTTTTGCTCATCGTTCACTCTCGATATGACTTGTTCCAGGTCCTTGAAGATCTCCCTGGCCCTCTTCGTATCGGCAACTTTCTCTTCCAGTTTGCCGATACGCAGGTATAGGGCCTCCATCCTATCCGAATGTGTTGCCTTTGTGTCCTTTGCCATCTGGATCATCCAACCCTTCTAGTTGCCGACCATTCATTAAATGGACTGGATTTTATAGGTCATACCCTTTCTTTGATATTTAAGTTATGATATGACTATTCCCCGATGGAAGTATTCCCCTCATTGCCTTCGGAGCTTATGGTGTGTTCTATTATATGGGCCCCCTCACTGGTATTTTTACCCAGCCCGGCCTTCGGCAGCGAGGAAACGGGAACGCCTGAACCTTTTTCATCATGCCCTTCCGGAGGGGCCGTGCCGTAGAGGTCCTGGTAGGATGCGGGTTTTGCACCCTCATTTTCGACCTCCTTGTCGAACAGGTCCTTCCCTTCCTCCCTCATCTTCCTGACATGATCTATGAACTCCTGTTCCTCCTTCTTCTTCTCTTTGGCCTGCTTCCTTGCGAAATAGAATGCAGCAAGGCCGATCAGGATTAGCAGAACGACCAGGGCTATGACCACCCCGATCTTGGTCGATGTTGAGATATCAGCCAGGTTCGATCCCCCTCCGCCTCCCGAAGAGCCCTCTGGCTTGATCGGACCGACAACAAGCGCTCCTTCTCCAGCCGTATCGGACATCTCGTACCTTTCCACCATGCCCATCGATTCTCTGTAGGGCACTGCATGCTCGGATACGGCGAAGAGGGAAAAGTTCAAGGGGTCGATCGGCAGGTCCAGTCCTCCTTCCACGAGTTCCGTAAAGGGGATCAGCCACACGATCGACCTTTGATCGATAATGGTACCGGTGCTCATATTGTGGAGGGCAGGATCCCCCAGATATTGCCTTTGGGCAATGATATCTCCATCGAATGGATGCCTGTCGGGAACCTGTGCCCATTCACTGATGTTCTGAAGGTCCATTACACCCTCGGAATATCCGGGTTCAAGTACGTATATGAAATATCTGAAGGTGCCGTCGATCTGTATGGAGTCCTTGACGCTGAGAGTGACCTCGAGGTCGTTCCCTCTCCTTCGACACACAAGGGAGGTTATGTCCACTCCCGCTTTTTCCAGCTTTTCCACCTTGAACTTTTTCTCGTCATCGGCGGAATTTGGCCTCCAGCTCTCCCCGAACTTCACGACATCTCCGGAAATATCCGGAAAGCTCTTCACGAGATCATCTTTTGACAGGTCCTCGGGTTTCTCGAGGAACAGTAGGATGGTGGCAGTGCTTGTCAGGCGGCCGTCGGAGACCGTGAGCCTGACCGTACGGTTCCCGTAGATGCCTGTTGCGTATACATGCGAGGAGGTGCGGCCCTGGCTTGTTCTCCCATCACCCCATTCCCATGTAAAGGTGAGAACATCACCGTCCGGGTCCGCTCCGATCACGGCTTCCGCATGGACCTCTTCGCCGGGGAGAACGGATCCGGGGTCAACCCCGGTGACCTTGATCTGGGGTGTTGGAGGTCTCTCGTTGACGGCTTCTATCCTGAGGTGTATATCGATCACAACGATGTCATGTGTATCGGACATCTGAAGATCGAACATGTAATCTCCGACATCCTCCTGCACTGCTTCTATGGTCATGGTCCCGTTAACGGGATTTATTTCCAGGAAATCGAACGTCTCGTTGGATGCGAAGAATATCCGTGAGATGGGGTCGTCCTCATCATCATAGGTCAATTTATAGATCTTTATCTCGTCCTCGTAGGCGAACATGTTGAATACCCCGCCCTTGTATTGTGCTTCACCGATCTTTTCCATGTAGGGAAGGTCGTTGACCGAGGTCACATTGACCGTGATACTGTCGGTGATATTGCCGTCTGGGTCACTGCAGCGAAAGGTGAGGACCTCGTCCCCGTACCAGTTGTGATGCGGGACCACGCTGACATTGACAGCTACCACTTCCCTTGCAAGGTTTGTGGTGTAGACGAACTGTATGTCAAGGTTTTCTGGTTCATCGACGAGCTCGAACTCGAGATCATCGCCATTTGGCTCCATGAAATGTCTTGTCAGGTTTATATTGGGGAACAGAGGTTGGTCCTCGCTGGTCCTCGCCATTGTCCATGGGTCCGAGGGGTTTACCATGGGCTTGGTCAGATGCGACCACAGTACGATCTCCAGATTGTACGGTTTCTTCGATGTGGGGTAGCCCCCTCTCGTTGAAAGTCGGACATAGACCCGGAGTATGATCTCAATGGGTTCGCCGCCATCGTTTGTGAAGATGTAGGACCCCCCGCTTCCGAGTTCGGCGAACATGAAATAGGTCTCGTTGAGTACCTGAAGCTTGAATGTCAGATCGCCCTCGAATACGATCGTGGCTTCCAGGGACCGCTCCGATGGTACGGATATATGGAAATAATCCACCATATCCTTAGAGGGGTCCAGGTAGTTCGCCACATCGACCGAATCGGAGAACCCGATCCCCGGAGGAACGTTGTTCTTATCGTAGGGACGGTTGTCAACGTTCATGTTTCCCCCCTGATATACCTCGTAGGAGGAGCTGCTTCCCCTGGGATCGGTCATTACAAGCAGGAAATAATCCCCGTCCCTGGGAACGATGAACGCAAGCTCCTCGATAGCACCTTCAGAATAGATCTCCCCCATGACCAGTCCGTTGGGCTCCATCAGGATGCCTTTGACATTCGCGCCGCTCGTCCTCTTCAATCCGATGGAGTACTCCTGGGCTTTCAGCTGGTCGTTCTCCGTATCCCCGATCAGGTCAAGGATGCGGTACCAATCCTCGGTATCACTGGCGTCAAGATAGCCCGAGAAAGGGTTCGTATCGAAATACAGGTCCTCGGCATCCTCCATGGAATTGTTGGGCTCGGCCCTTGTGGGCGGGTCCGCGGTTCCCGGTGGAACGGAATTCATCAGGAGGAGGATCAGAGCGGTCGAAGCCGTGATGAGCGCCCAAGTACGTTTTCCGAATAACAGAATATCACCCCGGGACGGGATAGGTTATCTGTTCACTGGTATAAATAGTGTAATTTGAAGGACAGGGAATGTACAAAAAAAAAGCGCCCCCCTTTTTAGGGAGGCGCTTGGCTCATTGATGTCTCACTGCGGAGGCATCGGTGTTTCCGGAATGGGTTCCTCGGGAACCGGTTCCTCGGGGGCGGGCATTTCAGGTTCCACGGGGGGCTCTTCGGAGCCTTCCATCGGGAACTCGCCTTCCTCGGGTGGGACCTCGGTTTCCTCTGTCGGCATCTCGCCTTCTTCCGGCGGCGGCATCTCTTCCTCGAGGGGTGCCTCCGGTTCTTCCTCTTTCTTGCCCTTCATCATGAAGACGACAATGAGGATGATGGCTATCACGATGACGATCACGATGATCAGTATGATGAGCCAGAGCCAGCTATCCTCTTCTTCGTCATCATCCACAACATCATCATCGTCAACGACGGGTATAAGGTGTACGACCGCGCTCTTTCCGGCAGAATCGTATCCCGCCTTCAGGGTAGGTGCCAGTAGAGTGCCACCGTGGTCCTCAAGAGTTGCAACGAAGAACAGATTGAAATCATCCTTCGTGATCCCCGCATCGTCGAGGTCGGACAGGGCTATTCTGAAGACCATGTCGTTTCCGGTGATCGTCGCATCGGTCGCATCCAGGTAATCCCATAAGAAACCTATGCTGTAGACATCGGCCTCGGCGGGCTCGAAGTCCATATCGGGTGATGCCTGGTTGAACTTGGTTTCGGTGAATGTTGACTTCACGAAATAGAGCCTGTATTCCGGTACTTTGTAGTTCCCGTCTACCATGTCAGCAAGTGACAGGGTGTAGGGAGCTCCTGCAAAGGTTATGGTCACCACCAGTTCGGTATCCTCGAGCGCGGTTGCGATCGCGGTGATATCAATGCCCTGGTAATCGGCCGCCAGCCTGAGATTGCTGTAGGTGTAGGGGGGCACGAGACCTCCTATATCGGCCACGACCACATCTCCGGACCCCTCGGTATAGTTGACGACCACATCATCGGCGGTCCATGTGGGGGCTGGTTCCGTAACATTGACCCAGAAGTACAGGAGATCCGAGGTCAGGTCACCGTCGGTGACCCAGACGGTGATGTTGTAGATACCCTCGTCGGACCAATTGTAAAGGAAATAGTCCATGTTCCAGTCCTCAACCTCGACCTCATCGATGTACCACATGATGGTCAGCTCCTCGCTGTCGATATCATCGACAGAAACGGAGACGTTCACGGCCTCCAGAGGCTCGACATCGAGCTGGTCTCCCATCTCGATCGTGTCGAACATTATGGTCGGTGCGTCGTTGACCCCAGTTACATTGAACCAGAGTGTCTCTGTAACAACGTTTGCACCGTCGCTGACCGTGAGGACAGCTTCCCAGATGCCGAACATGTTCTCGTCCCCGATGAAGTGGAACCAGCATGGGATCGACTCGTTCATGAGCGCGAGGGTGTAGTAATCTCCTTCTGCGATCTCGTACGTGAGCTCGTCCTTTGCGGTCTCCACATCGGTCGCGTTGACGGTGAAGTTGACCTCCATCTCGTCCTCCATGATCGGGAGATCTATTACCTCCACCGTGGTCCAGTTGATCGCCTCGCCGGAAGTCTCGTTCCATTCGGTCTCGATGGTCCTTTCCACGACCGTGTAGGTCGTATCCTTGTATTCGATGCCTATTATGATCGGATCATCATTGACCGCCGATACAGTGAAGGTGTATGTGTTGTTGACCTCCATGCCGTTTACGTCGGTGGCGAAGACCTTCACATCCTCGGTACCGGACCATTCTGCTGCAGGGGTCACTGTCCATATGGCGTATTCCCCCTCGCCTTTGGCGAAGGTGAGGTTCTCCGGGGCAGCTTCCTCGGCAAAGGTCAATCCCTCGCCACTGAACTCAGCGGAGAGGTTCCATTCCAGTGGAACGTCCTCTTCCATGGCGACAGCGCTGGTCCCTATGAACTCGGGATAGGCGAACACATGGAACGTACCGGTGGTGTTCCACTCGGCACTGTCGGTGTTGTTCGTCACCATGACCATCCAATCGTGGTCTCCGGCCACTGCGGTCCAAACCCATTCAAAGTAGTCATGATCCGTATTGTACGTTGGTGTACCAGTGACCACCTCATTGAGTTTCAGTTCCACGGTGAAATCCGCAGCGATGTCCCATTCGTACCCCCAACCTGTAAGGTTGAAGACAACGTCATCTCCTGCATATATCGGTCCCTCGGTAACAGTTACGCTGAGCGTTGTGGGGTTTTCAGCTCCCTCTACAAAGAACAACCCAGCGAATGCCACCGCAAATAGGGCCATGGTCAGAGTTATGGCCATGGCTCTTCTTTTCATTGTGCTCATTATTTTTCACCACCTATTGTAGTTACCATTCGGCTCTGTTTTTCTTAGCCAGAGTGAACCAGTCCCCATTCAGCTCACCCTTGTTAGAAAAATATTGTACAATTATATAAGGGTTTCCCGCAATTCTTAACTTATTGTCGAACATTTTTCACATCACCTTCTAATTAAAATGTATATTTTTCAACAAACGGGGTCATCCTTCGATGGAAGCGGATCGGATCCGGGGAGCCTGGATATTCCCGATGATGCTCTTCGATTTAAGGTCAGTGTCTTCGGACCATGCCGCCATATAACTTGTCAAAAGGGCAGCTTTGTTGGTATAGCATGAGCATATGTCTCGTAAGGCAGGTAACGCTCATATACTCGAATGAAGCAATATAAATAGGAGTACTCTTTTGCCCGATTGACCTTAGGGGACCGGACATATCTTCGATACCGGTCTCTTATCAATAAGGGACGATGCATCTACGAGGAAAAAGATCGGTGATGAAGGATTGATATCCATGATGGATGGGACGGACTGGAAAAGGACGAAGTTTGCGGCAGAGATCGGGGAAGAGGACTACAACACCGAGGTCACTCTTTGCGGGTGGGTCCAGTATACCAGGAACCTTGGAAAGATGGCCTTTGTCCACCTCAGGGACAGAAGCGGTGTCGCACAGATAACCGCCCTGTCAAAAACGATGGATAAGGATCTCTTTGATCTGATAGTCTCCGTTCCCAGGGAGTCCTCGCTTTCGGTCAGGGGGATCATCAAGCAGTCCCCCCAGGCCAAGGCCGGATGGGAGATCATTCCGTACCAGGTGCAAGTCCTAGGGATCGCAAAGACCCCTCTTCCGCTGGGTGTCGTTGATAGGGTCGATGCTGACATGGAGACGAGGCTTGACAACAGGTTCCTTGACCTGAGGAAGCAGGAGATACAGGCCATATTCAAGATCCGCTCGACCATACTTGCCGCCGCACGGGAGGTATTCCTTGAGGAAGGGTTCATCGAGATCCAGACACCGAAGATAGTCGCAACGGCGACCGAGGGCGGAACCGCGCTGTTCGAGATGAAGTACTTCGACAAGAAGGCCTATCTGAACCAATCACCGCAGCTCTTCAAACAGACCATGATGTCGACCGGGCTGGACCGGGTTTTCGAGATAGGACCTGCCTTCAGGGCCGAGGAGCATGATACGAGAAGACATCTCAACGAGTATACATCCATCGATATAGAGATGGCATACGCAGATCTCGAGGACTGCATGGGAATTCTCGAGATGGTGGTCCAGAGGGTCTATACCAATGTGCTAAACAACAACTTCATCGACCTGGATGTCCTGAACCAGCAGATAGTTGCTCCGGAGAGGCCTTTTCCCAGGCTGAGGTACGGATGCATCATTGAAAAACTCCAGAAAGCAGGTCTTGAGGTTAGGGACGAGAATACGGGACGGAACCGTTTGATCGAGTGGGGTGACGACATCCCGCTGGAAGGTTTCAAGGAGATCGCCAGGGACAGACCTTCCCTTTATTTCGTGACAGAGTGGCCCATGAAACTGAAACCTTTCTACATCCACCCTCACCCGGAGGATCCCGAGTTATCTCTGGGGTTCGACCTCAATTACGGGGAGAAGGAGATCGTTTCCGGAGGTCAGAGGGTCCACGAACCGGATCTCCTGAAGGAGATGCTTAAGAAGTACGGATTGGATGCAGAAACCTTCGGTTTCTACACAAAGGCGTTCGACTACGGTATGCCGCCCCACGCCGGTTGGGGCCTGGGGGCGGAGCGTTTGACGATGATCATAACCGGGGCCCCGAACGTCAGAGAGACCGTCCTGTTCCCCAGGGACAGATACAGGCTGGTCCCTTGAGGAAAGCAGTGTCATGCCGCATGGCAATTCGCGAAATGACGCAATATTGTGGGTCATGACCATTCGTTATTGTTGCATACTGGCTAAGGCATGTTAACATAGAATAAAAGGTACAAAAAAAAGGGGACCCCATTGGGCCCCCCTGGAAAAAAGGCCAGCTTTCCGATCAGATCTTCTTGCTTCCCTTGAGG
>JAFGJI010000032.1 GCA_016929175.1 Thermoplasmatota archaeon
ATGACCAACGAGAGGAGGACCCAGAGGGAGGTCGCCGACGTAGCCGGTGTGACCGAGGTCACCATCCGGAACCGTTACAAGGAGCTTGCCGACAAGCTCGGCATTGACCTCGAGATCTGAAACACTCCACATCGAGGGGGCTCTTTCGGCTCCCTCTTTTTCCCATTTTTTTGACAACCTTTAAGACACACCAGGTCGATCCCTTCCCGGGATGATGATGAGGATCTGTACACACCGGACACTTTCCATCTCGCTATCCTTTTTACTGATCGTATCTATGGTATCATGGATCTTCCCCGGAGCCTCGTGTGGCAGAAGCCGGGACATCCTTGGGCCCATGTACGGCGAACCCGAGATCGATATCGAAATAATGCCCGGTAAGTACCAGGCGAACGTCCAGCCCGGGCAGGACGGGTTAGTGACCATCCTCGGCCGTGTTCTCTGTGATATGCCTCCTTACACGCCTTCGGGCGTATACTGCATAGTAACTCTATTCGTCGATGCAGGGGGTTGGTATGCACCGGAACAACCCGAGCTGATATTTTCAAAAGCGACCGTTTCAAGGGAGTTCTCGATCACCATCATGGTCCCGATCGAGAGCTCCCCGAATGAATCAAGGGATGTATCGATATCCGGCATGTGGGATTACTCTCCGGGCACCCAGGGAGGTACAACGGAGACCGAGAGCGTCCATGTTGACGTGCTTCCTTACGTCTATCTTTTATTCAGGACCGAGAGCCACAACACCACGATCGATATAGGAGAGAGGTCCACATACGCAATAGAGATCGAGAACAGGGGTACCAGCGATGCTTCGGTAACCCTCATGTCCCGATCGGACAGCGAAGTTCTAAGGACGGAGCTGAACAGTGGATCACTCGACATACCCCCTAAACAGATAGGGGAGGTGGAACTGTCATTCGAACAGCCATCGGGACCGGAAGGAGTATACACGGTCACTCTGTCAGCCCAGGATGTCGAGCACGGAGGACAGGAGCCGATAATTTTCACCTTCAAGGTCACAACCAGGGAAAAGGGATTCTCCATCACATCGGTTCCCTACTTGATTTACATCATCATCGCTCTGGTCATGATATTATGCCTGGGAGGAGCTACCGTTCTTGGGAGAAAGGTATTCCGAAAAAAATAGAGAGGTCCTTCTTTTTCGTAAATAGCATTGAATTTTCTACCTTGCCATCAAGAGCGGAAATGACCCCGGCACCCTATCTATAATTACCGGATATACAATTACACGGCGGTGAAGGGTAAATGAAGATGGATCCCTATAGGGTTCTCGGTGTGAAGCAGGATGCGACCCCGCAGGATATTAAAAAAGCATACAAGCACCTGGCCATGAAGCTTCACCCCGACAAGATCGGCGACAACCTCAAAGCCCTCGAGCAGATGAAGCTAGTGAACGAGGCATATGCCATTCTCAAGAACAAGGGGATCAGGGAGAGCTTCGATGAAGCGGAGGACTGGGGTAAGGAAGCCTCGATCGAGGATCGGGAGAAGGTTTGGGTGGAATATTCCAAACAGGTAGAGCAGTATTATGGACAGGTCAGGGGATATCTGGAGAAGAAGCTCGGTGAGATGCAGACAGAGCGGGAGAAGCTGTCCAAGATCGAGGCGGAGCTGAGGAAGAGGGAAGCGGAGCTTGTGACCCGGGAGAAGGCCATCGACAAGCAGGTTGCAATGATAAACCAGTTCGGAGGCAGGGAGAAGGAGCTTCAAAGAAGGGAGCAGTCCCTTGCAAGCAAGGAAAAACAGCTGAAGGAGCTGTTCTCGAACATCAATAAGGCCTATTCCCTGTCTGTGGATATTGAAAAGAGCACGAAAGAGCAAGGGATGAAGGATCAGGAACCTGATCAAACCCAGTGAACGGACCGCAGGAACTCGTCCCATCCGGTATCCCTTGCGAACTGGATGTCCTCGTATGCGGGATTGTATTCCGATGACCTGTATGGAATGTATATGGACACGCCGTGTGCATCCGGGTGACCGCCGTCCTCAAGGGTGTTGCGGTAGAGCATTATCAGATCCTCCACCGCATCCATGATCTCCCCGGCATGGGAGGACCTCAGCGTTCCTGCACTGACCTTGGACAGCTGATATGCGAGGTCGTAAATGTCGTAGTTCGTGTATACGGCCCCGTAGCCTATCCAGTCCATCTGATGGGAGAAATACTCCGTGTAGAGTTCCGGTGCCTGGTATTCCGGATGTCCCAGGACCGTATTGATGAACAACGCCTGGTTCACTGTCTGGCCCAGACCGGTCATCTTGCCCTTCAATTCCACCGATAGAGCGTCAAGGGCCTCAACGAGAGGCTCAACACGGGACAGGTTGAAGACACCGAAGACATCGGAATACCCCTGTTTGGGAATGAAGGGAGGCGCCCTCCATGGTCCGTAGGGAAGGAAGGCCTCCCCCATCACAAGAGCGAACTCCTCCGCACTCATCCCGGGGTCCTTTGAAAGCTCCCCCCAGCATGCATCATACTGCCAGTTGCCGGGCTCCCAGATGTCGTTCTCGGGATCGGCCTCCGAGCCCCATCCGTAAGTGGAGCCGCCGATGAAGTAATCACAGGAATCCCGAAGCTCGTAGGCGAACTCCACCATTCCAACGAGACATGCTTCAGTCGATAGTATATCCACGTTCCCTCCGATGTGCTCCTTGAAGGCCTCCATGGTCCTTCCGAGCTCGGGAAGGTCGAGATGGTCGTTGGACAGGACATCCCAGCATACCCCCCTCCATCCTCCCCCATGGTCGGAGAGATGAACGTTGTATTTGCTGGCAGGATAGTGATCGGAACCCCATTTCAGGAATTTCAGGAGCTGGTCATCGTCTCCCATGTTCAGTTCTTTATGGGACCATGAAGGATCGATGTCCGTGAGGTTGAGCTCGATCGA
>JAFGJI010000274.1 GCA_016929175.1 Thermoplasmatota archaeon
CTCGGGATCGACACCGTGAAGCAGGTGGAGCTCTTTGCCATGGCCCGTGAGGATTTCGATCTTCCGAAGGACGACACGATAAATCTGCAGGACCTGAACACCCTCAGAAAGATAATCGACTACGTCATGGAAAAGAAGGGACCGGAGATCGAAGCACCGATGGAGAAGGAAGAACCGGATATCGGCAGGGTGATGGAAGAGCCCCCTCAAAAGGAAACGGTCGAGGCACCAGAGGATGGAAAGAATTCCGATGTGGGCTGGGACACGCTGAAGGACAGGATAATCTCCATAGTCGCGGAAAAGACGGGCTACCCCGAGGATATGCTGGAGCTCGACCTTGACCTGGAATCGGACCTCGGGATCGACACCGTGAAGCAGGTGGAGCTGTTTGCCATGGCCCGTGAGGAGTTCAAGCTTCCGAAGGACGACTCCGTCAACCTGAGCGATCTGCCGACACTCCGCCACATCATAGACTACGTTTCGAAGCTCGTATCATCAGGAGCCCTTGAACCGGCTCCCGCGGAGGAAGAAGAACCCCCGGAGGAGATCGTCGAGGAGAAGCCCTCGACGGTGGCCCCTCCGGAGGAAGAGAGACCCCCGGTTGAGGGTCCTTATGTATCTCGGGAGGAGAAGGTCGGTGGACCTGACCGATGGGACGAGGTAAAAGCAAAGGTCATCGAGATAGTGGCGGAGAAGACGGGCTACCCCGAGGACATGCTGGAGCTCGACCTTGACCTGGAATCGGACCTCGGGATCGACACTGTGAAGCAGGTGGAGCTGTTTGCAATGGCCCGTGAGGATTTCGATCTCCCGAAGGACGACTCCGTCAACCTGAGCGACATGCCGACGCTCCGCCACATCATAGATTACGTTGTTGAGCTCACATCATCCCGGGAGGAACCTTCTCCTGAAGTGGTGGAGAAGGCTGAAGCGAGGACCGACTACACCGTGGAGGAGCTCAAGGAAAGGATCAATCGATGGGTGCTTCAGGTGGATGAGGCTCCGCCGTTGCAGGGTGAAAATAGCCCAGTCAAGGGAAGGAAAGCGCTTGTCATGGGTGGTGACGCAGGTTCCGTCTCCATGGTTGAGAAAAAGCTCGGAGTAAAAGCGGTTCACCTGCCCCAGAACGTTGACCGGTTCGAGGATGATGATCTCAAGGATATCGAGGGCATAGTGTGCCTGGCTCCCCTGTTCCTGGAGAATGATCCCGATCCCGCTGACTGGGATCTCATTTCCAGCACGACATCCAAGCTGCTTTTCAGGGCGTGCTTCTCGATGGGGAAGAAACTGAAGGACGGAGGCTTCCTCTATTCCATAACGGCAATGGGGGGTAAACTGGCCCTTGACAGGAGCGTGAATCCCTTCAACGGGAGCGTCTCCGGTTTCACCAAAGCGGTGGGCAGGGAGTACCCCAATGCCGATGTCATCTGTCTGGATGTGGACCCCTCGATGGGTGTCGAGCGGGCCCTGGACCTTCTTCTCGCCGAGATATCGCTTGCCGACCATCCCCTGGAGGTCGGATCCGATGGCGAGAAGAGATATCTTCCAGCGATGAGGATCTGCATGCCCCCGGAGGAGTCGAACATCGATCTGAGGGATGGAATGTCGGTCCTGGTATCCGGGGGAGGCGGAGGTATCACAGCCGAGATCATCAAGGGACTGGCCAGGCGTGCCAGGCTGAAACTCCACATCATAGACATAACGGAGATACTTCCGGACACAGTGGAACTTGCCGGACTTGACGAGGAAGGTCTCTCCAGGAAAAGAGAGGAGATCAAAGAGAGGCTCGTGAAGGAAGGCGGCAAGGTGACCCCCGTGATGCTCGACCGTGAGTTTTCCAGGATAACCAGGAGTATAGGCGTATACAGACTTCTGGAGGAGCTACGGGAACTGGGTGCCGACCCGCATTACCACAGATCGGACATCATGGATGCACAGGCCATTGCCAGGATCGCTACGGAGAACGGTCCGTTCCACGGGATCATTCATGCGGCAGGGATAGACCAGTCAAGATCGCTCATGTCGAAGAAGAGGGAGGACTTCGACAGGGTTTTCGACATCAAGGTGAAGGGAGCAAAGGCGATCCTTGCAGCAACGATAGATCATCCCCTGGAATTCTTCCTTACCTTCACATCCGTTGCGGGAAGGTTCGGAAACGCTGGACAGGTGGACTACAGCAGTGCGAATGACACCCTTGCCAAGATGAGGGGGGCCTTCCTGAAATACCACCCGGACTGCGTATACAAGGCGGTGGGTTGGTCGGCATGGGCCAACGTCGGAATGGCAAGCAGGGGTTCCGTCAAGACACTTCTCGAGATGGGAGGCATCACCTTCATTCCCGTTGACGAAGGGGTCGAATACGCCATCTCCGAGATACTTCACGGAAGGGAGAGGGAGGTATACTACTCCGGCTCCCTGGGTCCGATGGACAAGGGAGGTGTGCTGAAATGGTCGGAGGGGATACACCCTCCCGTGGCCGTTGAAGATCAGGTCAGAGCTCCCCCCGCTGCGAAGGAGGAGAAGTTAGAGCCGCAGGGCCTGGCACCTCTTCTCGACGAGATAGTGGAGCGAACAGATTCAAGCATACTTGTGAAAAGGTCCCTTGACGGGGTCCGTGAGAGGTTCCTGCCGGACCATTCAATAATGGGAAAGATGGTGCTTCCGGGGGTAATGGGTCTCGAGATCTTTGCGGAAACTGCCCAGATCATGTATCCGGACATGGATGTGATATCTCTCGGGAACGTCGTATTCAACAAAGCGGTTAACCTCTCGGAGGGTGAAGTGAAGGAGATCTTCGTCGAAGGAAGGCTATCATCCGAAGAGGATGAGGTGAGAACGGTTGACCTGAAGCTCTATTCCATCCTCAAGCCAAAGAAGGCCAAGAAAGAGATCGAATCCGTGCACTACACGGGAACGGTAGTGATGGGAAAGTATGACCCCGAATGCCAGAAGGTCCAGGACCACCCTGTTAGACCGAGAAACGTCATAGCACAGGTGCTGAGAGACGAGATCTACGAGCATCTTTTCCACAAGAACAGGTTCAGGGTACTCGAGGGCATAGAGGTCCTGAAGGACGGGGAGCTAACAGGTGTCTACCACGCTCCACCGGAAGATCTGTTCGATCCCTCAACGGGATGGAAGAACTCCCACCTGGTCACGGTCCCGATGCAGA
>JAFGJI010000275.1 GCA_016929175.1 Thermoplasmatota archaeon
ACGCCGTCGTGTGAGAATATAAAGCACCACCCCTCCCTGTACCTGTATCCGTTGGAGACCAAGATCTCGAGGGTGCCGTCTCCGTTGAGGTCGATGATCTTGAGCCCCTCTATGCATCCCTGAAGGTCCGGGCTTTTCCACTCCAGTTCCCCGGTCTCGAGGTCGAAGATCCTCAAGTACCCCTCACCCTGGATATCCCCCAGCGATACGCCCGAACAGACGATCAGCTCTTCATCGCCGTCGTTATCCACATCCGCAATATCGATCTCCCTCAGCCTGGAATCGAAGGGGGGAAGCCTGTCGTAGGGTCTGGAGCTGTTCGGTTTGAAGAAGTAGACCTGCCCCCATCCCTGGTCCGTCTTGAATCCTGTTCCCACGATGAGTTCGTTCTTTCCGTCACCGTCGCAGTCATGCAGCAGTATGCCGTGCGCGTCCCTGACAAGGGTTTCCGAGGTCCATTCGATCTCCTTTGTCTTTCCATCGATGGAGCGTACCACTCCGTCCCCGTCGCCAACTATGATCTCGACTGCTTCGTCATCATCGAACTGTCCCGCCCTCAGACCCCACACCCTTGTTCCGAACCTCTCCGAGATCCAGTCAACGGAGTAGTCTCCGGAGACGTACTCCACCGATACCACGTAACCGTCGTAGGAGCCGAAGAGGACCTCGTTCCTTCCGTCGCTGTCAACATCCTCGCATATGATGGACTGGAACCGTCCTATCCCGGAGGTCAGATCCTCGGGCTCCACCTCACCGCTCACTCCCGGCAGGACCGTCAGGAGGGCCAGGATGAGTGCGGTTCCAGATTGGATCTTGGACCCCCTCAAGGTCTTCTCCTCCTTATCTGTCCCATGATGGGGTAGTACAATACAGAGATGAAGGCTGCGGCTATAACGACCAGGACGATCCCCGTGATGGCACCCCTTGAAACACCGTCCTCCTCCGGTATCTCCGAACCGAACCCGTAGAGTATCACGGTATGGCTCTTTCCGAGCCCCGATGCCAGGTATCTGCCGTCAGGGGACCACCTGGAGGACATGACCATTGCATGCTGCTCCACCCCGTCCTTTATGACCTTCAGTTCGGTCCCTGTACCCATATCCCTGATCTTCAACGTGAGATCGACACCGGAAGTGGCCGCGTAGTCCCCAAGAGGGTGAACGTCCACCGACCTCACGCAGTTGTAATCGGACCAGGTGGCGATCTCGTCCCCTGTTGTGGAGTTCCATATCTTGATCTTGTAATCCCTTGAACCCGTTATCAGGACCCTGTCGTCAGGTGTCCAGTCAACGTCGAGTATTCCCGAGGTGTGTCCGCTTTTTGACATGAGCTTTTCACCGGAAGGAAAGCTCCACACGTTGATGGTCCTGTCATCGGAGACCGTTGAGATCCTTGTCCCGTCATGGGACCATTTTACACCAAGGACACCGTCGCGATGGCCGCCGAGGACCAGGACCTCATCTCCCGTTTCCAGGTCCCATATCCTTGTCTTGTTCTCCCCCTCGTTCTGGGGGATTACCTTATCGGTGCCCGAGCCTGAAGCCAGATACCGGGAGTCGGGGGAGAAATCAAGGCAGAGTATGGAACCGGTATGGCCCTTCAGCTCGAAGGTCCTCTCCCACGTATCCACGTCGAAGACAACGACCACCATGTCGTCCCCTCCAACGGCCAGGTATTTTCCATCGCGGGAGAAAGCGCAGGCCCTCAGTGGATTCAGTCCCTCGGGTGCGAAGCCGTCGCATCTGGTGAGAGGAGGTGTCAGGTCCAGTATTTTGAAGACGGAGCCGTCAGAAGCGTTGAGAACAACGCATTTGTCATCGAAGAACGTGGCGGCTATCCACCTCCCGTCCGGGGACCAATCGAGTTTCCAGAAGGTTGCATCATTGTCATCTTTGGTGTACTGCCAGAGAACCTCGGCCCTCACCGGCTCTATCTCGACAAGTTCCCCCTGTCCCGCCTGGGTCAGAAGCGGTAGCAGCAGCATGGCAAGTATCGTTATCGATATCACCCTCATGTTCCCCCGACCTCCATCATCTCGTATCTGTTCCTTATTGACCAAATGACCAACACCAGAAAGACAATGATGTTGAAAAAAACAAGGATGGATATGAAAACGATGTGTGGTGTTCTCTCCCGGATATCGGTGGAATCCCCCTCCGGGTCCGAAACGCCGTCATCCTCACCGGGCTCCACTATGATCCTGACCTGAAGCGATCCGCTCCTTAGCCCCTCCCTGGAGCATTTGATGTTGATATCCATTGTGGATCTGGAGCTGACGATGGGAGGAAAGTAGAAGACGGTGAGCTCTCCCTTCTCATCGGCAAGATGCTCGATCCGGGTATTTCCCTCCGTATCGAAACCCACATAACCCGCGGAGGAAGAGAACGTCACCACCGACCCGGGTTGCGGTTCCCCCTGGTCATCGGTGACAAGGAGTTTCAGGGTGGTGACGTTGTCCGATGTGATCTCCTCCTGGTAGGGTTCGAGCTCGATCAGGAGTCCCGGGGGCCGATCCCCTATGCAGTAAACGTTCCTGTCGGACGAACCGAAGTAGATCGATCCGTTGTGCAGTGCCGGTGAAGAGTAGATATACCCCCTGGCGCTGAAGTTCCAGATCTCCTCCCCCGTGTCCTGGTCGAAGCAGTAGATGTTCCAGTTGTCGGATCCGATGTAGACCCTGCCGTCGGCGACCAGTGGTGAGGACCCACCCTGGAAATCCTCGGTGGGCGAGACCCATATTATCTCGTCGAGGGATATCTCACCACTGTCGTCAGGATCGTGGAGAGGTATGCACCAGGCATACTCGAAGGACCCGAAATATATCCTGTCGTCCCTTATCACCGGGGAGGAATAGGCGTCGTTGCCGCCCGCATGGAAGGTCCATGAATGCTCCCAGGTGGAAAGATCAAGTGCATAGAGGGTCTCGTCCGCTCCGCCCGTGTAGTAGAGCATGCCTTCATGGATAAGCGGAGAGGAGTACATTTCGGAGAATTCGGAGTGCTGGAGCTCCCTCCGGATATCGCCTTTCTCCGCATCGATGCAG
>JAFGJI010000276.1 GCA_016929175.1 Thermoplasmatota archaeon
CCCGACGACTGGGAAGTATCCTTTCCCAGGCTGACGAACGAACTCGTGCCTTTCTGGTATGACCCTCTCGGAGATCGTCATTCAAGCCTTGCATGGGTCATGGTCAAGGTTCCGGACGGGGCTCCGATAGGAGAGGTCACCGAGGTGAAGATGGAGGTGACCTCCATCATGTCCAAGGATAACAGATACCGCCCGGAGCCGCTCGTTATTGAGGCCTCGATCGACATCTACGTGATCCAGGGTTTCGGCCTGAACCTGGAACCGGAAGAGAGCCAGGGTTATGCCGAACCTGATGAGACCATAGAGTACCGGTTGAACCTCACAAATGTGGGCAACGGTCTGGACAAAGTGGTGTTCATACCGATGTACGACGAGCTGGATGGATGGGAGGTCGAGTTCAATGTAACGGATGTGGAACTGCTGCCTCTCGAGAGGTCCTCCGTGAAGCTCTTCATCACACCGTCGGAAGAAGCCTCGGCCGATGATACGCTGTCTGTGAAGGTAAGGGCCCAGTCCCTGTTATCTCCCTCGACCTATGATGATGTCTGGATCAATACAACGGTGGAATATGTGGGCGGAGTGGACCTGAGGATGGTCAGTCAGGACCAGCTGGTATGGAGCTATCCCGGGGAGATCGCCACCTTCAGGTTCGAGGTGACCAATACAGGGAACGGAGACGACGCTTTCGAGGTTGACCTCGAGATAGGGGCGGAGAGGTGGGCAGGGGTGATAGATACGGGAACGGATATGGGGCCGTCCACCGTGATCAATATTGAAAAGGGAGGCTCCCTGAATTTCATTGTGAACATCTCCCTTCCCTCCCTGATCCAGGTTACCAGCTACGCAGAACTTGGATCCCTTGATATTATTGCGGATACGAAGATCGCCAGCAGCATCTCTGTGTCTCCAAGGGGCGACACGTCGGTGATCGCCACGCGGGAGATGTCCGTGGGTGTGCTTCAACAGTACAAGGCCGACATAGGCCTCGCCCCGGGGGGGGAAAGGCACCAGGATGTCCTTGTTGGAGAGTCCGTAAGCTTCCCGCTGGTCGTGAGGAATGCAGGGAACGGGAATGATATGATCACGGCCATCCACTCGTCGCCGTCAGGGTCGTTCCGCCATCTCAGCTGGACCTACCTGGATTCCGGACCGTTCGACCTGTCCCCGTTCCAGGAGAAAAGGATAAACCTCACCCTTGAGCCGGAACCGGAAGGTCTGCCCACATACGGGGAGCAGATATCCCTGACCATAGAGGCCATCGCCGGGAATGGGGTGACCTACCGGAAGACCAACGTCTCGGCGCAGATAGCCCTGACGAGGATACTTACGGGTAAGGTCCAGATAGATCTGGGGACCGAGGGAGAGATCGTGGTACGGATATGCAACATGCCCGCTCCCGGATCGATCCCGAGACTGGGTTTTCCCGACCAGAAGTCCTACACGTTGTCGTCCAGCGTGGATACCCAGACGATCACCGGCCAGGGATGGACCGTTCTCAACCCCTCTTTCGAGGTGACGTTGATCGACCTCTACCAACTGGGTGATGTGCCGGTACGTGTCCAGGCCCCCACCGAACTGATGACCGGTTCCGAATATGCCTCGGTGGATATCGAGCTGACCGGTGTAAGCGGGATGGCCTCTTCTCACCGAACGATCGCGAGGGCGGTCTACTTCGACGCTGCCCTGGACCTCAGCGCGACCAGGTTCCAGAACCTTTACGAGTCCCGAACCGGGAAAGCATACATCCGGATCGTGACATCCGGGACACGGGGCCAGGATGTGGTGCCCGTGGTGGCAATGATAGGTGATGAGGTTATCGGGAGATATGATGTGGGTCCCGCCAATCCTCAGGACTTCGCCAGCGGGGAGCAGGAATTGATCTTCCCTGTGGAGTTCGATCTTCCCACCCTCAGATGGTACGAGAAGGGCAGGGTGATCGAGCTTCGGGTGATCCTGGACCCTGATGATATCGTGATCGAGAACGATATCCAGGGGAAATTGGTTTCCGAAAGCAACAACGAGCTCAGAAAGGAGTTCGTCATCAAGAACTATACACCCCACATCGCCGCGCTGGTGATCATCGGCCTGCTCCTGCTGTTCGGTGCCGTTGCAGGCGTCATAGGGTTCTTCTATCTGGACAGGAGGAACAGCTGGTACCTGCTCCCTCTCTCGATAGGTCTGTCCGGTCTATTCTCGATGCTGTTCTACGTCCCGCTTGAAGAATCTTCCTCGGGATTGGACATCGCCAACGGTTTCGGAATAGCGATCATTGCCATCGACATACTCTTCATCATGCCCGTAATGGTGTACCTGTACACCAGGGCAGGGGATCCATACATCATTCATCTGATAAATATCAGACGGGGGAGGGAAGTGGTGGAAGGTCAGGAGTTTACGACCAGCCCGATGAAACCCCTGCTCATATCCTTTATCGGGGGGGTGCTTATCGTCCTGATACCCGCACTCCTCTGGGTGGTGCCTTCCGAGATGAACAGGGGGGTCGAAGGCATCCTTGATGCGTTCTTCGACCTCAACGGAACGATCCCCGTCTGGGTACCTGTCATTCTCATACCTGCCGCTGCCATCGGCCTCCAGCTGGTCCTTTTATGGCTGAAGAGATCGGCACTCTCCGGGATCGAAAAGGCGTGGGACAACCTGGACCGGTTGAAGGCCGAGATAGAGGAGGGGTTCAGGTGAGCGCGGCCAATGCACGGGAGATGCTTCTCAAGGCGGAGCTTGCCCTCGCCGACGGCAACTTCATCCGGGCCGGCAGCATGACAAAAAAGGCAAGCTCTCTCCTCGACCTGACGCAGAGCATGCACAGGCAGTTCATGGAGAAGCTCAAGGACCTCCTGAAGAGAGCCGAGGATATGGAGGGTCGTGGATACGATATCTCCGAAGCCCGGTCCCTTCTTGAGAATGCAAAGGGGAAGGCGATGAACAGCGACTACGAGAAGGCGCTGGGAATGATATCCGGGGTCGAGCCGGCCCTGGACCGGGCCACATACCTGCCCTTCCCGCTTCTCAACAAGACGCTGGAGATGATCTCCACGATCTTCTACGGCGACGGCAGGATAAGCTACACTGTCAGGATCGAGAACCCGACCTCCGAGCCTCTCGGCGAGATCATCATCAGGCCTTTCCTCCCCGAGGGCGACTTCGAGCCGGTCCCCGAGCGCTATTTCGGGGTCATCGGTGCGAGGGAGTACAAGGAATCCACATTCCTGCTCGTGCCTAAGGTAAAGGATTGGAACCTTGGTGTCGGGAGGGAGATCCTCATGGGGGAAGGAGTGGTTCTCAGAACGAGGCTGTCCTCCAAGGGTGGAACGGCGAGATATTTCATCACCATAGAGAACAATTCGGACCAGATAATCCGCGACATCCATGTCTCACCCATGGCCCCTGGTGGTTTGGGTTCGGAACCGGCGAGCGGGACCATTGATTTCGTGGAGCCGTTCGCTCAGAAGACGCTCGAGTTCGAACTTTTCCCTCTTGTCCTCGACAGGACCGAGACAGTTGAGGAGAAAGTTGTTGCCGTTGAGGAGCCATCATCATCGGAAGCGCCCTTCATCGAAGAAGAGGAGGCAGAGGACTGGCTGCTGGATGAGGAAGAGGATGAGGAACTCCCGGAGCCGGGCCTGGACCTAAAGGACATGGATGAAGAGGAGGAGATCCCGGAAGGACCGAGGGATTTCACCCCCGTGGAAGAGGAATTCAATCTGATCTCCATGGTCCCTCTCAAGTATCCGACGAGGATAGAGAGCGAGCTATGGGAGGGGAAGAAGAGAGGTGCATGATAAAATGTATCACGATCGAGTTCAGGAGGAACCCCAATGAGAAGAAGAACAATGAAAAAAGAAGAAGGCGCCATAGGTATAGGGACGTTGATAATCTTCATCGCCCTCATACTCGTGGCGGCCATAGCTGCAGCGGTCATCATAGGGACCGCCGAGGACCTGGAAGAAAGAGCGGAAAGCGCTTCGGAAAGTGCCCAGAAGCTGGTGGAATCATCACCCACCATAATCATTGCCGAGGGCGAATTGAGCGCATCCAATACTATCTCCGTCGTTCACCTGTATGTGAACCTGTACGGAAGCGAGGGTGTAGACATGAGGGACGTGGTGATACACATCCTGGCGACGCCGAGCGGTGGAACCGCGGTATCGGGAGACGTTACCCTGGATACCGTGGGGTCAGCGGATGCCGACAGTTTCACCGTGGACGAGATCCACGACCCGCTCGGGTCCTGGGACCCGACTGGGACGCCGGCAAGCTACATACTCAGCCAGAGGGCACAGCTCAGGATCGAGATAAACCTCGGTCTCGCCGCGACCGCACTCCCGCCGGACTCGACACTGGAGTTCACCATCGACGTGACGACATCCGGCCACGAGACCTACGATTTCTACAGGACCCCTGCAAGCTATCCTGCGGGCGGAGTAGTATCTCTCGAGGACTGATACGAACCTGGAGGGCCGGCAATGGTCAAACCGAAGGATCGGTCCAGGGACGTGGAGTTCGTACTGGAGGAAGAGGATGATATCATTGACGATGAGGAGGTCGAGATCTCCACAGCAGCAGCCAGAAAGGCAGGGGTCAGGGCAGGTGAGGTCGAGAGGTACGAGGTTCGTATCGGACCCCCTATAGTGTCCGGCAGGAAGGTGAAACCCTTGAGGACCCCCGATGATAAGGCCGGGAGGTCCGTAGAACCAAGCGCTCCGCCCCCCCCTTCTGCTCCAGTTGGGTCCACCCAGCAGGGGATGGCCCAATCCTCCCTCTCCGCGGCGGGTGCCCAGCAGATCTACAAGATCGA
>JAFGJI010000277.1 GCA_016929175.1 Thermoplasmatota archaeon
ATCAGGATGGATACCGCCTTGGCGTTCTTGCATCCGGTGACGAAGGTCATCTCGTCCCCTCCGATCTTTTTCTCCTCGACGGCCCCGGCCTTCCCGAGGTCCGCTGCCGAGAGGTCGTCTATGTTCGAGACGATCTTTGCACCGGTGGCCTTTGCGAGCTTCTCCATGTCCGATTTCTTGACCCTCCTGACGGCGAAAATGCCTTTCTTGGCAAGGAAGTGCTGGGCCAGGTCGTCGATGCCCTTCTGGCAGAAGACAACGTTTGCTCCCGATTCTTCGACCTTCACGGCCATCTTCTTCAGGTAGTTCTCCTCGTTGGCGAGGAAGGCCTGGAACTGGTTGGGGTCCGTGATCTGTATCTTTGCGTCCACTTCCGTCTTCTTGACCTCGAAGGCAGCGTTTACCAGGGCGATGCTGGGGTTTTCGATGAATGTGGGCATTCCCTCGTGTACCCTTTCCTTGTCCACGATGATGCCCTCGATGAGCTCCGTATCGTTTATGGAGCCGCCCTGCTTCTTCTCGACCTTTATGTTGTCGATATCGGCCCTCTTCTTTCCATCCCTCTCCTCCACTATCGACTGGACCGCCTTCACGACGATGTCGGCGAGGAGCTCCTTCTTGTCCCCTGCCGACTTTCCGGTCATGGATGTCTTTGCGATCTTGATGAGTGCATCGGCATCGTCTTCCAGGTTCATGGCGGTCTTGCCGAGCACTTCGACGGCCTTCTCCGCGGCCAGCCTGTATCCCTCGGTTATGAGGGTGGGATGGATGTTCTTCTCGATGAGTGCCTCCGCAAGCTTCAGAAGCTCTCCCGCGAATATGACGGCCGTTGTGGTCCCGTCCCCGCACTGCTCGTCCTGGGTCTTGGCCACCTCGATAACCATCTTGGCGGCCGGATGCTCCACATCTACCTCCTTGAGTATGGTCACTCCATCATTGGTTATGACCACATCTCCCATGGAGTCGACCAGCATCTTGTCCATCCCCTTGGGTCCAAGGGTCGTCCTCACCGCATCTGCAATTGCCTTTGCAGCTGCGATGTTGTTTACCTGTGCTCCCTTTCCGCTCTTTCTATCGGTACCTTCCTTCAGGATAAATATTGGTGTTCCACCGGCGTACATCTTATGCCTCCTTTAATTCCATACTGTGGGATGTGCTGTATTGCACACTTCTATAAATATATTTCCTAATTCTCACGCTTCTATAAAAAATTATCTCAACCGCTTGTTAACTACTTGTAAATTATTCTAACCTCTCCCCGGATAATATGAAAGACAATCCATTTATAATCGTTCCATTGTTCCCGGTAGGTCAGAATGGTGGTCCGTGCTGACGAGGTAGATCCGACATGAACGAGGAAGAACCGCACCAACGTGAGCTGTCAGGAGGAAAGAGCCTTGGCTATTACAGGATTGGCCGCAAGCAGGTCATTCACCGATATTCCAGCCAGGGCGCTTGCGGTCAGGCTCCTCAGGAAGCTTCCGGACGGTCTCAAGCCCGATAGAACCCTCATCAGGCAGGCCTTCTTTGTCCTTCTCTTCTGCGCCCTCATCGACCTTTTTCCCGGTTATTTCCTCGGAAGATGGGAGCATGTACTCGAGAAGGTTCCCGGACTGCTGATAATACTGCCCGCCACCGTCGGTCTGAGGGGGAATATTTTCGGCGCTCTGGCAGCGAGGCTCGGCTCGAAACTCCATCTCGGGACCATCGAGCCCAGGTTCAAGAGCAATCCGGAACTCAGGACCCAGCTCTTTGCCGCCGCCGTGCAGCTACTTTTCCTATCCCTGCTGATTCCCGTTATCACGGAGTTTGTGGGCTCGATGTTCGGTCTGGAGGTAGTGGATGCCCACGTTCTGATATTCATCTCCATTGCAACAGCCGTCATATCCGGGGCCCTGATGTTCATGATAACCTTCGGCATCACCTTCCTTACTTTCAAGAGGGGATGGGACCCGGACAATGTCTCGGCGCCGATCGTTGCCTCTGCGGGAGATATATTGACCATCCCTGTCCTGTTTTTAGGGGCATTTCTCGCACTGGCCTTATCATCCACCATCGTCACCCTGCTATCCGCCTTTGCTATCACTGGCATCCTGGTCCTGTCCGGATACATCGCTTTCAGGGGCAGGGGAGAGGCAAGGGAGATCCTGAGGGAAGCGGTACCCGTTGCGATGTTCGCCGTGATGATATCCACACTGTCGGGTCTTGTCCTCGGGGCCAGTTTCGATACGCTTCTCAAGGGGACCGTTTTCCTGATCATGGTTCCGGCATTCAACGGCCAGGGAGGGTCCATGGGTTCGGTGCTGGGGTCCAGGGTGACATCTGCCGCCTACCTGGGACAGTACAGGATGTCCATCAAACCCAACGATCTTGCCCTTTCATCCTCCGTATCGCTCTGGTTGATATCCCTGATCGTGTTCTCGGTGCTGGGGGCGGGCGGTGTTTTGTTAGGCCTGCTCACGGGTTCCAGCATCCCGACGTTCCTTCAGCTCGTTATTATCCTCCTGCTTGGAGCCACGGCGATAACGATCATAACCTCCACCATAGCCTACTATATCGCCCTTCTGTCCTTCAAGCTGGGTCTGGACCCGGACAATGTGGTGATTCCCGTGCTTACGGCATGCATGGACGTTGTCGGGACAGGGTCACTGATCATCGTGTTGCTCTCCATAGGTGCCTTCTTCTGAAACGGGGG
>JAFGJI010000033.1 GCA_016929175.1 Thermoplasmatota archaeon
TCGGGGACCTCCAAAAGGAGCTCGATAACGATTACGATGCAGTGCTCATAGCGGGCGATATCTACGACCGGTCCATACCACCCCAGGAAGCCGTTGAGTTATTCAGCTCCTTCATTGAGAGGATGGTCGAACTTGGGGTCCAGGTGATTGTAATACCCGGCAACCACGATTCTCCCGCGAGGCTGGACTTCGCATCCGGCGTCCTCGAGCGTTCCGGCATACATTTCAGATGCAGATATGACAGGATAACGGAGCCCATCGTGATAGAGGACGACGAGGGACAGAGGGTCCAGGTGTTCGCCCTTCCCTTCGTGGACGAGGTCCAGGTGAGGTCCCTCTACCCGGAGGAGGGTATCAGGACCCATCAGGAAGCAACAGATCTCCTGATCGGCAGAATAAAGGATGCCATGGACACGAATATTCCTTCCATACTGTTGGCACACGCATATACCGGGCAGGACCCGAAACGATCGGAAAGCGAGAGGGAGCTGCTTGTCGGGAACCAGGGATTGGTTCCCATCGAAGCCTTCGAAGGGTTCGATCATGTTGCACTGGGCCATCTTCACCGCCCCCAGGCGGCATCGAGGAACATCCACTATTCGGGATCGCTGATGCCCTATTCGTTCTCGGAAGCGGGTCATTCCAAATCGTCCATCATCCTGGAACCGGAAGGCAGCGGGTTCACAAGGAGAGCACTGGAACACGACCTCAACCGGAGGTTCAGCACCATTTCGAGCACCATGGACCGACTCCTGGCAGATCCTGCTTACGAACGATACAGGGACCATTATCTCTCGATAGTACTGGAGGATGAGGGATACCTGATGGATGTTCACAGAAGGCTGAGGGAGAGGTTCCCGTACATCCTCGAGATAGACCAGCCTTCCCTGCACATTCAACCCACCACATCCATCCCCCTGACAAGGGAGGAGGCAAATGACCCATCCAAGCTCTTCGCACTGTTCCTGGAGAAGTTCGGATGGGAGGAGGGAGATGAGCGGGATATGGCATTGAAGATCTTCTCGGAGGCGAGGAGAGAGGTGGAGAAGGGTTCAACGGAGGTGGCGGAATGAAGCCCATCAGCATCGAAATGACCAATATCGGACCGTTCGTGAAGAGGACCTTCATTGACCTGGAGACCATCGATGAGGGCGGTCTCTTCCTCATCAGCGGACCCACCGGTTCGGGAAAGAGCATCATATTCGATGCCATCTGCTACGCCCTCTACGGAAAGACCCCTTCGGGCCGGGAGAGGAACCTGAGAAGCGATCATGCGCCTTCGGGCGAGGAGCCGATCATCAGGTTCCGATTCCAGGTGGGGAACGAGTTCTTCCTGATCGAGAGGGTCCTTGAATACGAGGCTTCCAAGAGGGGAGGGGGGTTCACGACTAGACCCGAGAAGGCCTCCATGATAAGATACATCCCCGATCCCATATCGGGGAGGATGTCCGGTGAGGTTGTGCTGGCTTCCCAGAAATCGGAGGTCAAGAACAGAGCCGTGGAGGTCCTGGGCCTGGATATGGAGCAGTTCTCGAGAGTTATGATGATCCCCCAGGGGGAGTTCAGAGAGCTTCTGCGCGCGGATACGGACAAGCGGGAGGTTCTTCTTCGGAACCTGTTCGGTTCGGAACTATACAGGGATGTGTCCGAATCAATAGAACAGAGATCGAAGAGGCTTTACATCGGGATCAAGGATGAGAGGACCAGAACGGATCAAGTGATCGATTCGGTGGCCCAGAAACTATCCATTGAAAGCAAGCCCGGCGATGGTATAACCTTCGATGAATGGTCGCAGGGAACCCTCAAGGACCTGAACGAGAGGCTCGGCCTCTCGAGGAGCGAGGAATTGGAGAAGAAGACCCGGTGGGAAAAGGACCATGCCGCATTTGAAACTGCAAAGGGCATATTTGGCATATCGACGGAACTCCGACAGGCATTGGAAAAGATGGCGAACCTTGACAGGATCGAAAAGGATGAGATGATCGGCATTATGAAGATCCTTGAACGGAACAGAAAAGCACAGAGGATCAGGCCTTCCATGGAAAAAATGGACCATTATATCGAAGAGAGGGGGAAGATGGAACTGGAGGTCACGGAGCTGAACGCTCGATACGAAACCAAAAAGAAGACCCTGGATGAGAAGAGAAAGAGGTTCGAAGAAGTAATGCCTTTGAGACAGAAGGAACTGGATGCCAAGAGGACAAGGATCTCGAACCTGGAGGCGATCTCTCCGAAGGTAGTGGAGATAAGCGGTCTCGGGAAGGAGCTGAAGGAGAGGACGGTCGAACTGGAAGGTCTTGAGACGAAACAGAAGTTGCTGAGGGAGGGGAAACTGGAGAAGGAGAGAGCAATTCGATCGATAACAATCGAGATCGAGAAGCTCCCGGAAAAGGAGGACATCGTCTACCTCTCGAGCATTTCATCGGCTGGCTCCCATCTTGTTCGGATAATGGAGGAACAACTCAACATCGAGAAAGAGATCAGGAATATGCGGTCCAAAAAGAAAGAGCTGGAGGACTGCACCCAGGCCCGGGAAAGCTCCCTGAACGACCTTCGTAAAAGAAGGGAGGATTCCATCGCAAGCGAGCTGGCAAGGACCCTCGAGGAAGGTATGAAATGCCCTGTCTGCGGGTCCGAACATCATCCTTCACCGAGACAGCCCACGGAGGAGGACGTCACTCTGGAAAAGGTCACAAGAGCATCGGAGGAACTGGAAAAGGTCCGAACAGAGCTGGATGATGCAAGGAATGATCTGACCAAACTCGAAACGTCTCTCAACGAAAGGATGGAAAGGAAAAAGGAGATCACGGAGATCTACCAAGAACTGGTCGGTATGGAGCAAAAAGAGCTGAAACAAGTTGTCAAGGAGTTCGAGAGGAGAAGGACCGCAGTGGAGCAGAGGGATAAAGAGGAGACCAGGCTCATCGGGACCAGGGAGGGGTTGGTGGAGGAGCTCAGGGTCATATCCCTCGAGGAGGAGAAACTGAACGACAGCATCTCCGGATCGAAGATAGACATCAAGGGGATAAGCTCCGTTCTCGCAGAAAGAGCATCCACCTTGAAAGGTTTCGATATTGAACTGAAGGTGGATGACCCGGCATCCTTCCTTCAAAGGTCTCTGGCAGACCTCGAAAAAGGATGGTCTGCATTGAAGAACGAGATGGATGAGAATAAGAGGGAACTTGATGAATTGAACGAGGGTGCCATATCCCTGTTCGAGAATCTGAAAGCCAAGAGGGGAGAGCTGGAATCTATTGAGAAGAGGATCCGTGAGACCACGGCGGATATTCTTTCAAGGATCGAGAAACTCGATACGGACGGACTGAGGAACATAAAAGAACTCAGGGAATCCCTTCTGGAGGAGGACCGGGAAAGGGATCTGACAGGGATAGTGGACAAGTTCAATGAAGACAAGATAAGTGTGAAGAGCTCCATAGGAACACTGAAAAAACGTATGAAGGAAATGGGAGAGGGTGTCCGGGTACCAACAGAGGAAGAGATATCCATGATGGAGGAGAAGGAGAGGACATCACGGTCAGAATGGCAGCAGATGACCGAGAACAGGGCGAACCTGGAGAGCGACCTGAAATGGACGCAGAAGCAGATAAGGACAGTTGAGGATATTGCCAGGAAGATCGAGGAGATGGAGAGGACGCTGAGGGTCGTGGGCAGACTGTCGAGGGAGGTGAAGGGGCTTTCCAATCCTAGGATGAGCCTTGAAAGGTTCTTTCTGGCGCAGAGGTTCGAAGAGGTCCTGATGTCCTCCAACCATCGATTGAAGATCCTGTCCGGGGGAAGGTTCCTACTCCGAAGGGCTGACGAGATGGAGATGGGAAAGAAAGCGAAGGTCGGGCTCGACCTTAACGTATATGACAACTACACCGGTCAGGAGAGACCGGCCAACACCCTGAGCGGGGGGCAGATGTTCCTCTGCTCGCTGGCGCTTGCACTCGGGCTTGCCGATGTCGTTCAGTCAAGGTCCGGGGGGATCCGTATGGACGCATTGTTCATAGACGAGGGCTTCGGCTCGCTGGACGAGGAGACCCTTCAGACCGCTCTCAAGGTGCTCTCGGAACTCAGGGAGGGAAGGATGGTGGGCGTTATTTCCCATGTGGGGGAGCTGAAGAGACAGATAAGATGCGGGTTCGAGGTAATACCCTCACCCTCGGGGTCCTCTGTCAGGAGCATTCAGTAGAAAACTAAGGTCATGAGATGCGTTTCCATGCGGTTCCATAGGAGATGATCTCCGCGCTGCGGTCCGAGACCTGGGTGGTGGTCAGCCTGTGTCCCGTGACGATGAGGGCTCCCTTCACCCCTGCCTGCCTCACCATCCTTTCGACGGCTTTCCTTCTGGCGGCACTCATGATCTGCTTGTAACCTTTCGGCTCGCCGCCGAAAAGTATCTTGATATTGGAGTAGAGATCATTGACCATCGTGGCCGCAATTATGGATTCTCCATAGACCGTCCCCATACACCTGAGCCTGCCCGCCTCCCCTTCGAGGATGCTGTCCGTCCTGACTATGACCGGCTCCAACCTCCTCAGGGGTCTCTTCTTCCTACCCAGGTTCTTGAGGCTCAGCATCCCGCCGGTGAATGCGACGAGCAGGGCCATACCCGATATGAGAACGGTCCCGGGCGTGATCCTGTCCAGCAGATACAGTAAACCTGCTGAGATCACCATTGAGCCTACAAGCACCTTCAACATCTCTTTTCTGTATCTGTCCATGTTGATCCCCCTTTCGTACAACATCCGACCTTGCAGATGAACATTTATTGCAATCCTGTTTCCTTGAGCATGTAGAGCACCGCCTCTGCCGCCTTAGTGGTCTCGAGGCTTCCGGTCCCGGAAAGTTCCTCGATCCTGTGGACCGCCGCGGAAACACTCTCCACGGGAACAAGTTCATTTTCGAGGATGCTCTGGATCAGTCTCACCGCTTCCTCGCAGACCGTCGGATCATGGCCCTGGAGCAACATCACGGCCATCGGGAGCACCTTGCCGGGGTCGTACCTGACCTCATCTCCTGCCTCCCGGGACATCCTGAAGCAGAAAAGGGCGTTCCCCCTAGCGACGGGATCATCGTCCCCGAACTTCTCTATGAGA
>JAFGJI010000278.1 GCA_016929175.1 Thermoplasmatota archaeon
AAAGGATAGCTGAGGGTCTTGAAAGGACCATAGGGACCCTGGACGGGGAGCTGGAAAAGCTCGGAAGAAAGGAGCTGAACACCCCGATCCACGGACAGCTTCTCCTTTTACGGGGCAGAGCTCTCAGGAACCTTGCCCTTATCAGTTCGAACAAGGAAGAATTACTAGGTTACGCCATAGGTTCGGAGACCGAGGCAGTGAACATCTTCAACAGATACAGGTCGGAAACGGGTTCCGCCAGAGCACATTACGAGCTGGCGCTCTCGTATATGGACCTGGCGGAGGTCAGGGACCGGGAGCGCAACATCGATATCGCCATCAGGTCCCTGGACGAGGCCAAGGAGATCATCAACTACGACGATGACCAACTACTGTTCATCAAGATAGAGGAGAAGCTGAAGTTCGCATGGAAGGACTACTGACCGCCTCTTTTATTTCAAACAGCATGAGAGCAATGGACCTATATGTCCGGAACCATATCAGGCAGGTGAGTTCATGTCCGACCTGAACCAGGCGAGGGCGGTCGCGGGTGCTCTGCTGGCACTACTTGCATCCTCCTTCACGGCAGCAGCATTGATCTCGAACGATCTCTATACGGGGAACGCCGAAATGGGGGCGCAGCAGGAGACCGGATGGTGGGATGCCGATGTCCAATACGGATTCTTCAATGGTACCGTTTGGATAGGGGAGAACGACAATCTTTTCGGCATTCCGAACTATACGTTATACGAGATAGAAAACACAGGAAAGGAAGGCAAACTGATAGCCGCCTCCGTCATCCTTATGTCATGCGGGGCAATTCTTGCCCTGATCACCTCTGTTCTCGGCATGCTCATCTCTTTCAAAAGGGTCTCATGGGTGCTTCCGCTCTTCACAGGCATGCTATCCATCTTCCTGGTACTCCTTCCCATGATCGCCCTCTACAACGTGGTGCCGGTCAAGGTGGAAGATGATCTGGAGGCACTTGACCCTTCCATATCAGAAGCGATCCCCGAAGACGAGATGGATAACCTCGAAGGGAACCTCTCTCGGGGGAGTTCCTTCTTCTGGGGCTTCCTTTCGGTCCCCTTTCTCACCGCCGCCCCCATACTCATGGCAGGAATAAAGAGGGAGAGGGCTCCCTCGAAAGCAGCGCTTATGAGGAATTTTTTCAAAGAAGGGGAGCATGAAAAGGAGACCGCCCACACTCTTCCTGACGATGGGACCGTCACGGGAGGGAATATAGACCATCCACCGTGATATGGCGCGTTCTCGATCCGGTTCATTCATGGACCATGCATTTGGATCATAAGGGCCGCTCACCTCTCCATGGCGGGAGGATCGCCAACGCTGACTACTCTATCGTGAACATCCTGTTGTGCGAGATATATTCCTGGACCATCGAGCGTTTCTCTTCGGACCCGCAGTGGATGTTGAGGATGAGCTCGCCCCGGGATACCTGGGATCCCGATCTCTTGTAGAGGTCGATCCCGGAACCGGCGTTCATGGGAGCCCCTGCCAACCGGGCTACCTTCTTGAGTACCCGGTTATCGAAATCGGTGATCGATCCTTCCCTCGGCGCTCTGATATCGATCATCGTGGGTGAGGGCTTGAGCATATCCGGGGTTATCTCCGGGTCGCCCCCCTGTGCTGCGATGATCTGCTGGAACTTGGCAAGGGCCTTCCCGGAAACGAGCGTCTCCCCTGCTATTTCCTCCCCGTCACCTGGTCTGTGATCGCTGCCGAACCTTTCCCTTCCGAACAGGTCTATGAGCTTGCCTGCGATCCTGACAGCCTTCTCCCTGAGGTCCTCGGGGGCCTCCGACCGTCCCATGAGCACCTGGAGCACATCCCTTGCCTCAAGGTTCGGCCCTATACCGTTGCCGATCGGCTCGTCCCCGAAGGTGATCTCGACCTCGGACCTCATGCCCAGGCGGCCTGCTATCTTCTTCAATTTCTGGGCCATATGGCGGACCTCTCCCAGGGATCGGTATCTGGTCTCCAGTCCCACCGGCATATCTATCAGAACGTATCTGGAGCCCATTGCGTACTTCTTGGAGAGTATGGAGGATATGAGGAGACCCTCCGGGTTCGAATCTATCGGTTTCCTTATCTTGATAAGCCGCGAATCCGCCGGAGCTATTTTCAGCCCCCCTCCCCAGATAAGACACCCGCCGGTCTCCTTTACGATCTTCTGGATCTCCCATTTCTCGAAGGACACCTTCGCCATTGTCTCCATTACATCCGCAGTGCCTGCAGGGGACGTTATGGCTCTGGAAGAGGCCTTGGGTATCTTGACCCCCAGGGAGGCTATTATCGGAACGACCAGGGGGGATGTCCTGTTCCCCGGGACCCCGCCCGTGCAGTGCTTGTCCGCAACGATCTCGTCATCCCACTCGAGGCGGTCCCCTGACTGCGCAAGATACCTTGTAAGGTTGTAAAGCTCCGTCATTGAGAGGTCCTGCATTGTACAGCTCGTCACGAAGCAGGACATTTCGACCTCTGTAAGGGAATCATTGACTATGTCACCAACTATCTCCCCGATCTGGTCGGCAGAAAGCTCGGCTCCGTTCATCCTCTCGATTATGTGTCCCACGGATGCGGGTTTCTGGATGGGTCTGACCATCACCGTGCAGTCTTCACGTATACCCATCTCATCCGCAAGCTCCTTGCAGAGACCCACCCTGTCCCTGAGGGAGGACCAGAACTGAACGGCTGCCGTATGGATGGAGCCGATGTTACTGGTCTCGATCACCTCGACCCGGTCCATCGGATGAAGGTCCAGGTCCCTGGCAATTCCCTCGGGGAAGAATGTTATCTTCTCACCTCCCGTGGAGATATCTACCCTTTCGCATCTCAGTTCCATGGATATCGGTTGATGAAGCCCGCTTCGGATAATTAGGTGTTTTCCACCCATTCTCGGGGAAGGACAGAGGTGTTCTTGGGGGTTAGGGACCTGAAGGCCGGTGCATTACACTGACGTCAAGATCAGGACCCGGTCTGACAGGCCCTCTTCTGCTCCCATTCCTGGAAGGCCTTCTCCCCGAGTTCGAATGCCTTGATGTTCCTGTCGATGGTATGGGGCGGAACACGTGACTTGATGGCCTCGAGAAGGACCTCCCTGCGTATCGGGAGCTCCCTGGATGCCGATAGCGTACCGAGCATTACCACGTTGGTCATCACCACATTTCCCGCTTTCAACGCGAGATGGGTGGCCGGAACATCGACAAGGTCCTGGGTCTCCTGTATCTGTTCGATGACCCTGCAGAGGTCCGGATACCTGGAAAGGCCCAGATGTGCATCAACGCCGACGTAGGGGTCGTTGTTGATGATCACCTTGGCCCCCCTCTTCAGGAACTTCATCTGTCTTATGGCCTCCAGTGGTTCGAAGGAGAGCATCATATCCGCCATGCGTTGGGGTATGAGAACGCCCTTGGCGTCCGGTCCAAGCCGAAGGTGGGAGACAACGGTACCCCCTCTCATCGCAAGGCCGTGCACCTCGCCCACCCTGACGTCTATACCCTCCATAAGGGCTGCCTCGGCAATTATCCTTGTGGTGAGAACGACACCGTTCCCACCGACCCCGCTCAGTATGATGTTCACGATTTCACCTCCCTGTGTTTTACCGAAATACCAAGAGCATCATCCGGTTTCCCGGGTACCGAGATCGCACCGAATGGGCATGTCTCCACGCAGAGCCCGCAGCCGTTGCAGTGAGGCAGTATCTCCAGATGGGGTTTAGGCTCGTTGCTCCATCCAAAGGCGGGACATCCTATCTTCTTCATGCAGGCCTTGCACCCGATGCATTTTTCCAGGTCCACCTCTGCCCTGTACATCTCCATCTTCCTCTTTCTTATGTTCCTCTCCACCACCAGGGCGCAGGGGGCTCGTGAGATTATCACGGACGGACCCGGCTGGTCGATCTCTTCCATGACAGCTTCTATCAGCTTCTTGGTATCGAAGGCGCTTATCACCTGTACCCGCTCCACTCCGCAAGCCTGGACTATCTTCTTGAGATTGGCAAATCCGGTACTTTCCCCCATGAGGTTGATGCCCGTTCCAGGGTTCATCTGGTGCCCTGTCATGGCTGTGATGGAGTTGTCGAAGATCAGGGAAACGATGTTGGAGCGGTTGTGGACCGCGTTCAGCAGTGAAGGTATACCCGAATGATAGAAGGTCCCGTCCCCTATAACCGAAAGAACGGGCTCGTTGGTGCCGGAATGGGAGATCCCCGAGGCCATTGCAATTGACGCACCCATGCAGATGCATGAATCTATACCCTCCAGGGGTTCATATGCCCCCTGGTTATAGCACCCCCGATCTCCCATGATGGAGCCCCCTCTGCCCTTTCTCCTGAGAGCTTCCCTGATCGAGTAATAGCTGGACCTGTGGGGGCAGCCCGCACACAGAGCGGGGACCCTCTGGCTGACGAGCTCCTTCTCGGCCTTCAGATAGGCCTCTGTGAGATCCTCCCTGAACTTGATACCGAAGAGCTTCTCCATGGCATCACCCACGATGTCCGGATTGAGCTCACCGGACATCGGGATGAGACCTTCGTCCTTTCCCATTATCCTCACGTTGAGCCTCTTTCTCTGGGCGAGGGCACGGGTCAGAAGCTCTGTAACGCCGTCGTTCTCCTCAACGATGAGAACCTGGTCCATCTCCCTCAGGAACTCGGTTATCAGGTTCTCGGGAAGAGGATATGTGGTGGCAAGCTTCAGGACCTTTGCGTTGACCTTCGTTACCTCGAGAACCTCCTGAACATAGGGAAAGGTCATCCCCGATGCGATGATCCCGAAGGTATTGTACACCTTCCCTGGATCGACCATCATCCCGTTCTGGAAATTGAAGGAACGGTTCCAGGGATTCGTATCCGCTATGCTCCTTGCCCTTATGATCTTCTCGTTGAGAAGTTTCTGTCTCGGTCGTGAATAGGTGGAGATCATCACGAACCTCTTTGGGTCCCGAACGAATTTTCCGTTCCTTTTTGGTCTGCGGACCTCTCCGAACTCCACCGGGAATGATGAATGGCAGATCCTCGGGGTGATCCTCAGAAAGACAGGGAGTTCGAGCTCCTCCGAAAGTTCGAAGGCATATCTTGCCATGTCCTTTGCCTCCTGTCCGTCCATCGGCTCGAGGACCGGGACCTTGGCAAGCATTCCAAAGAACCTTGTGTCCTCGGCGTTCTGCGAGGAAAACTGCTGAGGATCATCCGCGGTCACGATCACGAGACCGGCGCGCACCCCGGTCACCGATATCACGGTAAGGGGGTCGGCAATGAGGTTCACACCGAGCATCTTGGTGGCCATCAGGGACCGGACCCCGGCCATAGCGGCTCCTGCAGCGACCTCGAAGGCAACAGCCTCGTTCACCGAGAGTTCTGCATGGAAGCCGAGTTCGGGTGCAACCTCTCCCAGCTTCTCCATGATCGTGGTGGCCGGGGTCCCGGGATATGCAGTCGCTACAACCACACCCGCTTCCAGGCATCCCCTGGCGATTGCTTCGTTACCTGTGAGCAGGACCTTCTCTCCTGCCCCTCCGAGTATCCTGTTCTTCTTTTCCATGGCAATCCACATCCGAACTTTCATTTTTTTGATCATCCGACCTATACACAAACGGTCAATACATAGGCTGAAGGCACATGCGCCCGGACCATGTACTCGTCATCATCATGCTTCAACAACACCTCGAAGGACATACCGCCCTTATTGGGCAGTCTCGACACATCGGTGCAAATGACGGACCTGAGGTCCACAGAGAGCCCCAGTCCTTTCCTCTTGAGATAGGATTCCTTGGCGGAAAAGAAGAGGGTCTGCATCATGTTCTCGCCTATCTCGTATTCACGGCATTTCTTTTCCATGAGCTCCGCCTCGCTGCCCGTGAAAGCCTCTTCAACAAAGGATATGTCCCGATGCTCGGCAAGTTCGATATCCATACCGTGGGCCGTGTCCCCCACGGAACAGACCGCCCATCGGTGGGAGTGTGAGATGGATATCTCTATCCTATCTCCTTCGATCATCGCATAAGGTTTTCCGCTCTCCTCGGTCATTATCCTTATGGACCTCACGGGGACGACCTTGTATCTGGTCGTGGCCAGATACCATGACACGGCGGTCTTTGCAGCGACCCTGCCCATTGTGTGTTCCCGTCTCCTCTTGAATGTCATCTTCCCGCTGGCCATGCCCTTCCATTCTTCCTCGTCGAAGTACCTTGCATACCCCTCGATATCTTCAGCAACGGCATCAAGGTCTATGCGGAACACCCTGACCGCATCGTTGGGGGAAATGAACTCCTCGAAAACCACGGAATGGTCACCTTTCAGTTCCCCGTCGTATGGCATCATGGATTTTAGCTCGTAGTCCCTGAAGGAGAAGGTTATCTTGCCGTTCTGGTCGATGAAATCCACGTCGAACTTGAAAGTATTGTCCTCCCTCCCTTCGAACCTGACCCATGCGATCCCTTCGTCGGCGGTGTGTACATCCGTGTAATACTCGATGGACCCCACCCTTGTCGGAAGGGCCATGAGCTTGAAACGGTCGAGGACGTAAGCGCCCGCTGTCTGGAACCCGCATTCCGTCTGCATCGGGGCAGTGAGAAGGTCACCGTTGGTCCATCCGGTCCCCGGATCCATGAGGTCTTCAGGAACAGGGTGGTAAACCCCGATGAGCTCACCATCCTTGAGCACCTCCATCCCCTCCATCGCCTGGAACCTCTCTCCATGGAACAGGTGGTTGTATATCTCCTGACGGAGCACCTGGGCCAGCACGTGTCTTGGTCTTATCGGGTGGCCCGACACTTCCTGGAACTCTCTTGACCTTGACCCCATCAGAACGCTTCCGCTGTAATGCTCCACCTTGACCTCGTTATCTGTCTTTTTGGACCTCAGGATGGAATAGACCCTGATGTTCACCAGATTTTTCCCCTCCTCATCCGGGATGATGGATCCCTCTATGTAAAGTTCAAGGGTCGTCTTCACATTGACGGCTTTCTTGAATTGGATGTCACGAAGCTCGACAACCTCCATCTCGGGACGCATCAGGGCTGCGGTCTCGGCAAAAAGCTCCATGCCCATTACCCCCGGGAGCACCATGGTCCCTCTTATGGAATGGTCTGGGAGGAAGCGCTCCCTTATGCCGTCCAGGGACCTTCTTACAAGTATCCGGTCCCCTGAATTCTCAATTATCTCGTCAATGAGAGGGGCCGGTCCGCGAGGATCGGTCCCCGCCTCTTGTTTTTCGGGCGCAGTTACTTCCTCCGTTGATGGAGGGTGAATTCCCTCGGACCATTTGAGCACATCACCTTTATCCATCGGGCCTAGTGAACCGGAGTAGTAGACCTCCCGCTCATTCCCGCGCATGATCTCCGAGATGGCATATTCCACGCCATCATCGACAGGAATGAACGTTATACCTCCCATCTCGAGCAGCGTCTTGACCGCCCCCCTGCTTGCCATTCCCACACCGGCCCAGGCAGACCACCCGACGGCCCTGAACCTGCATTCGGGGTGGTATTGATGAATAACTCCTCTCAGCTTTGCCAGAAGGTCGTTGGCACTGCTGTAATCGACCTGGCCTGCATTACCGAACCTGCCAGCAACCGAAGTGAAGGTCAGGAAGAACCTGATAGGGTGGTTCTTGACGGCATCGAGGATGGCCTTTGCTCCCCGAACCTTGATATCGAACACACGGTCGAAATCCTCCTCCTTCTTGGACATGAGCGCTTTGGACTGGTCGATGCCTGCCGCATGGATGATGCCGTCGAAGGGACCGTTCTCCTTCGCTATCCTTGCGATCGAGGCCAGGTCCCTGATATCCGACTGGTGGTAGTGAGGTTCACAGCCCATCGATCTCAACTCGTTCATGAGTTGGAAAACCCCTATGCTGCGTGTGATCCTTGAGAACTCCCTTTCAAGGATGACCGGTGTGAACTTCCCGCCTTCCTCGAGGAGGGATCGTTTGATCTCCTCCTTCTTCTGCGATAGTCCTTCTTCGTCAAGGGCTGCAAGCTTCTCTGTATCCGGTAGAAGCTCTGCAATATCGATGATGTGGAATTTCAGTCTCGCCCTTTTTGCAAGGCCTCTCATTATCTCGGCCGTGATACCTCCACCCCCCCCGGAAACGAGGATGGACATGCCATCATGGAGTTCGAGGTCAGCTTTGGATGGGGGCATAACCATCCTCATCGCAGGCAGGTATCTCTTCTCTCCATCACATCCCGCCTCGAGAGGATGTTCCCCGTGGGACACTTCTGCGGCGAGAAGTTCGACAGCCCTGTCCGTCCCCATGGAGCGGTCAACGTCGAATGAGATGACATCGGCGTCGGGATATTCCCTTCCAATGGCCTTGGTGAAGCCGGAAACGGCTCCATTGAAAGGATTGACGTCCCTGTCCAGTCCGAACCTTCCACCCATGGCCGTTATAGAGTAGAGGAATCCGCCCTCTTTCAGGTTCTTTCCCATAGCCTTGCATACACGGAAAAGTAGCTTTGCGGTCGTTTCTGCAGAAGTATCCCAGTCGGCAGGGTCCGGAACATCCTCGAGGAAGAGGGGGGAGATGCATATGATCCCCTCGATATCCTTGAGGTCGTTCTCCTGCAGCGAGGATGCCCCTTGGGGGAGATGTTGGGGGATGATCCCGAGTCTGTCCACAAGGGTATTGACAGCCTCATCGTCCCCGCCAATTACCAGTGCTTTTCTACCCTTGACAGGGCTGCTTCCCGGTTCAACCAATGGAGCCTCATCGGACTGCAATACCCATCGGTTGATCCTCTGCCTCAATTCCTCCTCGGTGAACTGCGGGACCTCGACCTTGATCTCCTCCTCCCTTACGGTCGTTGTTGCATCCCCGGAGGGATATATCCATCTGGATGCAACAAAGTCGATGATCTTCCTGAGAGTGTTGAGCTCGGAGAGGTTGATGGTATCGTCCCTCGGGAGGCTGAAGTCCTCCCG
>JAFGJI010000279.1 GCA_016929175.1 Thermoplasmatota archaeon
CTCTTTCTGGTCGACGGGATCATCGGAATGGATGGAAAGGGACCGGCTCAAGGAGATCCCAGAAAGGTCGGTGCGATGATCTCCGGGACCGACCCACTAGCCATCGATCTGCACGTGTCAAGAATGGTCGGACTCAGATCGGATAACATCCCCATACTCCGGGCGGCTTTCGGGCAGGAAAGGATCTCGGAAGATGAGAGGATCGATGTTTCGGGGAGCGGGAAGGGGATATACCTGAAGGACAAGTTCAAGCCATCCTCCGGCGGGATCACATCCGTTCTCACGCCCAGACCTGTAAGAAGGGCAGTGATCGGTCTCACAACGAGGAAGCCAAAGATCTCACACAAGAGATGTGTCGGCTGCGGGGTATGCAAGGCCAACTGCGCCGGGGATGCCATCACCATTAAGAACGGAAAAGCAAGGATAGATAACTCGAAGTGCATCAGGTGCTACTGCTGCCACGAACTTTGTCCCCATGACGCGGTATATCTTTCGGCCAGGGAGACAGGCTTTCTGGATAGGGTTATAGATATCTTTTACCATATTACCACCTGAGGCATCGTGGAGATATTGATCTCTGTGGATCACCGGAACAATATTTCCATCCGCTCGTCATCATTGCCCTGGCACAGCAGGAGGCTCCTGGAATGAACAGATGTCCCGAGAAATGGATACCCACACTCAAGGATGTCCAGGAAGCAGCCTGCAGGATAGAGAAGCATGTACACAGGACGCCGGTGCTGACCTCGAGGTCCATCGACAATATGCTCGGAGCGGAGCTGTTCTTCAAGTGCGAGAACCTTCAGAAGGTAGGGGCTTTCAAATTTCGGGGGGCGACAAATGCCGTGATGTCCCTATCCGAAGAGGAGGCCATGAACGGTGTTGCTACGCATTCATCAGGAAACCACGCACAAGCCCTCGCCCTGGCCGCCCGGGGCCGGGGAATAACCGCTTACATCGTCATGCCGATGAACTCACCGAAGGTAAAGGTGGATGCGGTCAAGGGGTACGGAGCAAGGGTGACCTTCTGCCAGCCGACACTCAGATCAAGAGAGTCCACTCTGGAAGAGGTGGTTTCCGAGACCGGAGCGTATTTCATTCACCCCTATGACGACCCGAGGATAATTGCAGGTCAGGGTACGGCCGCCCTCGAGCTTCTGGAGGATGCCAAAGACCTGGACCTGATCATGGCCCCTGTCGGTGGCGGCGGACTCATTAGCGGCACTGCGATAGCCAGCAAAGGTGTATCGCCGGGGACCACGGTCATTGCAGCCGAACCGGAACGGGCCGACGATGCCTATCGATCCTTCAAGACCGGGACCCTGATGGGACCTACGGGGTTTGACACCATCGCCGACGGCCTCAGGACCTCGCTCAGCCAGCTGACATTCTCCATCATCCGCGAGAAGGTGGATGATATCGTAACGGTCCCTGAAGAGGGTATCGTCAGGGCGATGAGGATGATAATGGAGAGGATGAAGATGATAGTGGAGCCCTCTGCCGCAGTTCCTCTTGGGGCCCTGCTCGAGAAAAGGCTGGAAGTATCGGGAAAAAGGATAGGGATCATCCTTTCCGGAGGCAACGTGGACCTTGATAATCTTCCCTGGAGCAAAAGCGGCGGCCGGAAACGGACGAAAAAAGCCCCGCATAATGAGTTCAGTACTGCTCGTAACAGATCGGGACCTTCAGCCGGGAGATCATCCTCATGAGCTCGTTCATCTTCTTTGGATCGACGTCACCGGGGTAGATTATCAGTTTCTCGTAGCTTGTGTCGGATACGTAGTTGCCGGTCATTGACCTGCCTCCGAACAGATAATAAGTTCGACACAGATAGAACCTTGTTCCATATACATGGAACGCAGGGCATCCTCAAGGGCGATCGAACGCCATTCTGTCGCATTTTCTCCCATTCTGTTGTGACAAACACATTTAACGCCATTATTGTGGCATTATTACGCATTTTACATTTTGTTACAGATATTATTGTGTACTTCCAGGACCGTCCCACTCTTATCGGGAAATACGCATCAAACTAATATCATTGTGGAAAAATTAATATAACCCCGTAATTTACTCGGCGTCGAAATCATGATATGGCCCGTTCAACGAAGGTATGATGATGTCGGACTGGAAGGAGAAGTTCAGGAACCTCTATCCGGAGAAGTTCGTTTCCGAAGACAAGGTGTTCTGCAACATTCACCGGGGGGACCGGATCTTCATAAGTACTGCCTGTTCGGAGCCACAGTATCTGGTTAATGCACTGGTAAGTTACGTGAGCAAACACCCTAAAGCGTTCTTCGATGCAGAGGTGTTCCATATATGGACCCTCGGGGTGGCCCCTTATACCGACGAAAAGTTCCAGACCAATTTCAGGGTCAATTCGTTCTTCGTAGGGAACAATACAAGGGAAGCCGTCAACACGGGTCTCGCGGATTACACTCCGATATTCCTGTCGAACGTTCCCAGGATAATCAGGAAGGGTCTGGTCAAGGTTGATGTTGCGCTCATCCAGGTCTCACCTCCCGACGACCACGGGAACATGAGCCTGGGCATATCGGTGGACATAATCAAGGCTGCCGTGGAGGAAGCACGTCTGGTCATAGCCCAGGTTAACGAATACATGCCAAGGGTACACGGTGATACCTTCCTCCAGGTGAAGGATGTGGACTACATCATCCACCACGACGAGCCCCTCCTCGAGTTCCAACCTGCCGTCGATGACAATATCGCCATGAAGATAGGCAAACACGTGGCGAAGATCGTTCAGGACGGGGATACGATCCAGGTAGGCTACGGAAGCATTCCAAACGCTGTCCTCAAGAACCTGATGGACAAGAAGCACCTCGGGGTGCACACCGAGCTTCTGGGGGACGGTATAGTCGAACTGATAAAGGCCGGGGTGATCGACAACTCCATGAAGCCGATCAACAAGGGCAAGTCCGTTGCCACCTTCTGCATGGGAAAGCGAGAGACCTACGAATTCATCGATGACAATCCCCAGATCGAGTTCAGACCGATCGATTACACCAACAATCCCATGACGATCTCCCAGATCAGCAACATCACGGCGATAAACAGCGCCCTTCAGATAGATCTCACAGGTCAGGCAAGTGCTGAATCCATTGGCAGCACCTTCTTCAGCGGGATCGGGGGGCAGGCGGACTTCATGAGGGGAGCCATCCAGGCAGAGAAGGGTAAAACGATCCTTATCCTCAGAGCCACGGCAAGGGACGACACCATCTCCCGGATAGTACCCTTCCTTGATTCGGGAGCAGGGGTCACCTTGAACAGGGGCGACATCCATTACGTTGTGACGGAGTACGGGATCGCCTATATCCAGGGAAAGAACATTAGGGAGAGGGCAATGGACCTGATAGCCATAGCTCACCCGAAGTTCAGACCCTGGCTGATCAAAGAGGCCAAGGCCAAGGGGCTCATCTACAAGGACCAGGCTTTCATCCCGGGAAAGAAGGGAGAATATCCCGAGGAGCTCGAGGCGTTCAGGACCACTGAAAAGGGCCTTCCATTAGTTCTGAGGTCAGTCAGGATCAGCGACGAGCCGCTGCTCAAGGACTTCTTCTATTCCCTGTCGGATGCAAGCATCTACCGCAGGTTCATTTCCGTTCGAAAGGACATACCGCACGAGAGGCTTCAGGAGTTCGTGATAATAGACCATTCCCGGGAGCGCGTAATTCTAGCAACGAACGGCAGCAGCGAGAAGGAGGTCGTTTACGGCGTAGGCCAGTACGGGATCGATGAAAGGTCGCACTCGGCCGAGGTTGCGGTCGTGGTCCTCGACGAGTTCCAGGGACAGGGGATAGGAACGGAGATACTGGAATACCTGACGATACTGGCAAAGAGGCAGGGGCTTCTGGGTTTCACGGCCGAGGTCCTTATGGAGAACAAACCCATGCTCCGCCTGTTCGAGAAGATGGGTTTCCACATGCAGAAGCGTACATCCGAAGGGGTATACGAGCTCAATCTGGCATTCTAGGAGGAAGTCGATGAACCAAAGCGATACTGGGATGGACCTTTTCTTCGAGCCGAGGTCGGTGGCGGTCATCGGGGCCAGCAATACCGTTGGCAAGATCGGATACAAACTGATGGACAACATAGTTACGGGGGAATACAGAGGAAAGCTCTATCCGATAAACCCCAGGGACGCGGAGGTCTTCGGATTGAAGGCCTACACCAGCATCACCGAGATCGAAGGTCCGGTTGACATGGTGGTAATAGCCATCCCCGCATCCTTCGTGCTCGACGAGGTGGATAAATGCGCGAAGAAAGGGGTCAAGTTCCTGGTGATCATTACCTCGGGGTTCTCCGAGGCTGGCAATATCGAGATGGAAAAGAAGGTAGTAAAGGCAGCCAGGGACGGCGGCATGCGGGTGCTGGGGCCCAATATCTTCGGCCTCTATTCCTCAAGGGTATCCTTGAATGCAACGTTCGGCCCAAAAGGTGTGAAGAAGGGGAGCGTTTCCATAATAACGCAGAGCGGAGCCCTGGGCATCGCCATGATAGGGATGACCGCAAGCGAGGGTATCGGGCTTTCCTCGATCATTTCCGTGGGTAACAAGGCGGACCTCGACGAGGCCGATCTTCTCGACTATCTTGCCAGTGACGAGAATACCAGGGCGATCATGCTCTATATCGAAGGGATCACCCGTGGGGAAAGGATGCTCGGATCCCTGCGGAGGGTGACCAGGAAAAAGCCGGTCATCGTGATCAAATCCGGCAGGTCGAAAAGGGGAGCAATGGCAGCAGCATCCCATACTGGCTCCCTTGCAGGTTCGGACGAGGTGTTCGACGCTGTTATGAGGCAGTGCGGTGTGCTTCGTGCCGAGAACCTCGAAGAGGGGTTCAACTGGCTGAAGTTCATTGCAGAGGCCCCGCTTCCCTCGGGCAAGGATACGGTAATAGTCACCAACGGAGGCGGCATCGGTGTTATGGCGACGGATGCCTGCGAGAAGTACGGCATCGAGCTTCTCGATGAGCCAGAGCTGTTGAGGAAGATATTCTCATCTTCGATGCCGAGTTTCGGGTCCTGCAAGAACCCCATAGATATTACGGGCCAGGCATCGGAAGTGAACTACAGAGAAGCCCTGCTTGCAGCACTTGAGAGCGACAGGGTGCATTCCGTCATGGCACTCTACTGCCAGACAGCGGATTTCGAGAAGGTGGCATATTCAGAGATGATAACCCTCATCCACAACGAGTACATGAGGAAGCACAAGCCGATAGCCTACTCCCTTGTCGGAGGTGAGGAGGTGACGGAATGCGTCAAATACCTGAGAGGCCGGGGTATCCCCGCATATCAGGGGGTTTACGAGATGGTCTCGTGCTTTGGAGCCCTCTACCGGTTCCGGGAGAACCGGTTGAAAGAGGTCCAGGAGGAGGTCCGGATCGACATCGGCACTGAGGCGATCTGCAGTATGGTGGATGGCGCTCTAAAGGATGGAAGGGATTTTCTCCTCGCGCACGAAGCGAGAGCCGTCCTTGAAGCAGCAGGCATTTCGACACCGAAAAGCGTCATCGTCCGTAACATAGAAGAAGCCGTAGGTGCGGCTGAAAGGATCGGGTACCCGGTGGTCATGAAGATAGTCTCGAGGGACATCCTCCACAAGAGCGATGCGGGCGGGGTCGCCCTCGACCTTGATGATAGAGAAGAGGTGATGGACGCTTACCAGCTGATTATCCGCAACGCGAGGAAGTACGATCCCCATGCAAGGATCGACGGGATCGAGGTCTCCGAGATGGTCCACAAGGGTCTGGAGACCATAATAGGTGCTAGGAGGGACCGGTCCTTCGGCCCCATCATCATGTTCGGACTTGGCGGCATATACGTGGAGATCATGAAGGATGTCTCGTTCAGGGCACTTCCGTTGAGCAGGTCAGAGGCGATCTCGCTTCTGAAGGAAGTCAGGTCCTACCCCCTGCTGCTGGGTGTCCGCGGTGAGGAGAGCAAGGACATCGAGGGCATCATTGATGTGATGATCAGGGTTGGTTCGATCCTGAGATCGGTTAAAAGGATAACGGATATGGAGATCAATCCGCTTTTCGTTTACGAAAGGGGAAAAGGTGTGAAGGTGGTTGACGTAAGGATCATGATCGCAAAAGATAGGGAGGAATGAAGATGAAGAGGATAGTGGTTGCTTCGATGGAAAGGGGAGCCGGGAAGACCAGCTTTATCGTCGGGTTGTCGAAGGCGATGGATCTCAAGATAGGATACATGAAACCCTTCGGTGAAAGGATACTGTACAGGAAAAAGAGGCTTCTCGACTACGATTCGGTTCTTGTGAGCTCTCTGTTCGGTCTGAAGGAGAGCCCTGAGGACCTGAGCCTTGGTTTCGATCATTCGAAACTCAGGTTCATGTACGACAGCGAAAGCATCGAGAAGAAGCTAAGAGATGTGGCGGACGGCATCGGAGGAAAGAAGGACGTTCTGTTCATCGAAGGAGGGAGGGACCTCACCTACGGAAGCTCCCTGAACCTGGACACCCTGAGCGTTGCGAGGGCTCTGGATGCGAGCCTGCTATTCGTTCTCAGCGGAGAGCAGGATAAGGTGATAGACCAGGTGCATTTCCTCATGGACTATCTGAATACGAAGAAGGTTGAGCCGATCGGTCTCGTGTTCAACAAGGTCGACGACCCGGACGACTTCATCACAACCCACGGGGACGCCATCGAGGAGGCCGGGGCGAAGGTCCTTGGCGTCATACCCTACCTTCGTGACCTGAACTTCTACTCCATGGAGCACATAAGCAATGTTCTGTTCGCGAAGATGATCGCCGGAGAGAAAGGTCTCAAGAACCTGGTCAAGAACATATTCGTTGGAGCGATGTCCGGCGGAAGGGCAATAGAGAGCCCCCTTTTCAGAAAGGAAGGGAAGCTCATAATAACTTCAGGGGACCGAAGCGATCTGATACTCGGCGCACTGCAATCCGATACCGCGGGTATAGTCCTCACGAACAATATAGTACCCCCTTCGAACATCATATCCAAAGCGGACGAGCGCAACATCCCGCTCCTTCTTGTCCCCGGGGACACTTTCAGGACTGCCAAGACCATAGATGACATGGAGCGTCTTCTGGCAAGGGACGATGACCACAAGATACAGCTCCTGGCGGACGAGATCCGGTCAAGGGTTGACGCTGACGCAATATTGAAATGAGAAGGGTTCCCCTGTCATACTGTGTTTTGGAAATGTTCAAGGAACATTATCATATTGGTTCTGGACCAACATATAATCTCAGGTGACATAAGGTCCGCCGCTGACAGACCACACGGGTTTGAAGCTTCTTGCTGCCAATCAGAACTTGTTGTGTCGGCAATTCGATCCGGAAAAGGTCCAGTATTAACCAGATGACCGAGGAACACCCACGAAAGATGAGCCCCGGCATCAATACGTATTGAAGCCAATACATACTGGGTTGAGACCAATATATTATAATTAAACTGCATTACATTACATTATGAACCTGACACGTTCCCATCTGGCCATCTGTGCGGTGATGCTGACGAGTATGTTCGTTGCCGGATGCCTGGACCTCTCCGGCGGACAGGACGACCTCAGGACGGTAACCCTGTACGGTTTCAGCGTGAAGGGTGAGGTCATGGATGGGACCATAATACCGGCCTTCAGAGAACAATGGAAGGAGGAAAAGGGAGATGATATCGACTTCGTCACCTCATATGCAGGGTCCGGAAGGATCACCAACCAGGTATTGATGGGGGCCAATGCCGAGGTCATGATACTGTCAACCGAATGGGACGCGATACAGTTGAGAAAGGCGGGCGCTGTGACAACGGATTGGAGCTCCCTTCCCCACAACGGGACGATCAGCCTGTCCCCCTGGGTCATTCTTGTAAGGAAGGGGAACCCCAAGAACATACAGGACTTCCCGGACCTTGCAGCGGACGGGATCGAGATCGTGCATGCCGATCCGCTCACCTCGGGCGGGGCATGCTGGTCCATATTCTCCATCTACGGTTCGCAGCTCAGGCGGTCCTCGAACCTCACCGGGGAGGAAGCCCGCCAGAGTGCAGAAAAGCTCGTGGAGGACATAGTGGAGAATGTCATCAGCTGGCAGTCCTCCGCAAGGAACGCCCTTTCACAGTTCACACTGGGCTACGGCGACGCGCTGATAACCTACGAGAACGAGGCCCTTCTTTGCCTGGAAAAGGACCCGAACTATTTGATCATCTATCCGAGCTCCACCATATATTCCGAGCACAAGGCTGTCATCGTGGACCGGAACGTGAAAGAAGGGGAGCGCGAACTGATGGAGGCATTCGTTGACCACCTCTTCACCAGAGGTTCTCAGGAAGCGTTCGTCGATCATTATTTCAGGTCGCCTGACGAGACAGTGGAGGACCCTTATCCCGAAATAGCCGATTCGTTCACGGTGGAATTTCTCGGGGGGTGGGAGAACGCTCACGCTGATCTCATAGACGGCCTCTTTTCGGATATCAGGGAGTGATGCATAGATGGACAGAAGGAGGTCACTGGGTCAGCTGACCAAATGGTCAACGATCTCCCTGGGAATAGTGCTGTTCGGCTTCCTGGTCCTTCTTCCATTGACCTCCATTTTCAAGTTCGCGTTCCAGGATGGGTTAGGCCCCTTCATCGATGCGGTCTCCTCGAAGGAGGCACTGAACGCTTTCCGCAATTCTCTGCTCATAGCGTTCGTGACGACGCTCATCAATCTTGTGGTGGGGACACTGCTGGCCTTCGTGATCACAAAATATAGATTCCCTGGAAGGTCCGTCCTTCGGTCCCTGATAGACATGCCGATCGCCATCCCCACCGCCGTGGTCGGACTTTCCCTGATGATGCTCTACGGACCCATAGGCATTCTCGGACCCCTTCTGGAGGAGAACGGGATCCAGGTCGTAATGGCCATGCCGGGCGTTCTTCTCGCGCACGTTTTCGTGACATCCCCGTTCATGGTTAGGTCCGTGTCCCCGGTGCTCGAGAAGATCGACCGCAATGTCGAGGAGGCCGCTCTGACACTGGGGGCCAGCAGGACAAAGGCATTCTTCTACGTCACGTTGCCATCCATCAGGAGCGGACTGATAGCAGGATCGGCACTGACCTTCACAAGGTCCCTTGGGGAGTTCGGTGCGACGCTGTTCATTGCGGGGGGAATGATCACCACGGGGCCCCTGTACATCTACTATCTCTCCGATTCCAAGTTCGATTTCCAGGGGGCCACCTCGATCGCGATAATCCTGATGGTGCTTCCGTTCTCCCTGCTCCTCATCCTGAACGCCATCGTCAGGAAGCTGGAGGTGTGAAGGTGAGAGGCGACCTTGAACTCAGGAAGATCTCCATGTCCTTCGGCAGGGAGGTGGTGCTGAAGGACCTGGACCTTGTTGTTGATGAGGGCACCATCATGGCGGTCCTGGGTCCTTCCGGATGCGGCAAATCCACCATGCTGAGGATCATCTCGGGGCTCATCCCCCAGGACCGTGGGGAGGTCATGCTGGGGAGAAAGAGCATAGACCATCTTCCGGCCCATAAGAGGAGGATGGGTTTCGTCTTCCAGAACTATTCGCTGTTCCCGAACCTGTCCGTCCAGGGGAACATCGGTTTCGGGATGAGGATGATGAAGAAGAATAGGAAGGAGATCAGGGAGAGGTGCAGCGAGCTGATATCCTTGGTGGGTCTGGCCGGTATGGAGAGGAAGAGACCTCACGAGCTTTCCGGCGGGCAGAAGCAGAGGGTCGCAATCGCAAGGGCTCTCGCAACCTATCCCGACGTTCTGCTCCTCGACGAGCCGTTCGGGGCTCTGGATGCGAAGATCCGAAAGAGGATACGCAGGGACCTACGATCGATCCAGCGAGAGCTCGGGACGACAACGGTATTCGTTACTCACGACCAGGACGAGGCCTTCGAAGTCGGGGACAAGGTTGCGGTGATGAACAACGGGGTGATCGAACAGAGAGGGAGCCCCATGGAGCTTTACGAGAGACCGAGGACCGATTTCGTGTCCAGGTTCGTGGGAAATGCAAATATCATAGAGCTGCCCGGAACAGAAGGGCGCACGGTAATGATAAGGCCTGAGGACATCTCTCTCAGGAAAGTGGAAGAGAACGAAGGGGAGGGGGGCACCAGGGGCAGGCTCGTGGACCTGATCCAGCTAGGGCCCCTTGTGGAAACTTCCGTCCTCCTAGAGAACGGTGACACGCTAACTGTCCTGATGTCCCGATCGGAGTTCCACCTCAAGGGCCTCAGGAAGGATGACGAAGTAAAGGTGAAGATACTGAAGTTCCGATCGTTCAAGGAGTGCGAAAAGGAGGTTGCAGTATGATGGAATTGAAGTGGAGGTCAATAGCCAAATCGGTCTCTTACAGGGTGATATGCATCATCTCGCTGTCCATAGTAACCTACCTGATTACCGGAGATCTACTAAGCATGACCTATATCGTCGTTATCTTCCAGAGCATCCAGATCATACTGTTCTACCTGCACGAGCGGATCTGGTCCGGGATCAAATGGGGATATGCCCTGAAATGAGGAGCGCCGATCCGGTTTTTTCGACCTTGCCTGAATATGGAACGGGGTCATACATTGCACGATCGATAGAAATAAAGCCAGGAGCGGCTCTCGGAACAGCTCCTGGCATATCTGGAACGGATATGAACCTATCCGTTACGATCTCACTTCATGTTCACAAGGTCCTCTTCGAGCCCCTGGAGGTCCTCCTCGTGCTCGACCTCGTCTCGAAGGATCTCGAAGGCCATCTGGTAGGTGATGGGGTCCTTTCCCTGGGTCATCTTCATCAACTTGTCGTAGACATCGATGGCGCACTGCTCTCCCTTGATGTTCTGTTCAAGGATCTTCTTGACATGCGGATCGGACGGAATATCGTAACCGCAGTTGGTAAGTTTCATCCATTCGGCTGGCGTGAGGATCGGAGTGCCTCCGAGTTGTATTATCCTCTGGACCAGCATGTCCGCGTGTCTCAGTTCGTCCGTAGCGTGTTCTATGAGCTCGGTCGTCACCTCGCCCTTCATCGGACCCACCAGCACCTTCGAACCTATCCAGTACTGGTAGTATGCCAGCCACTCATCTGCGAGTGCCTTGTTCAGCACCTTGATCAGCTCATCGACATCCAGACCCACTATCGATCTTCCCTTCGTTCCCATTTTTTCACCTTCCGACCTGGATTCCTATCTGTTGCATATAAATCAATCGATGCATACGTTGCCTGAAAGACCCTCTTCCATCCGCCCCCCGCCCGTACATCATCCAGCTGGTCTTTCTAGCATCACCTCTTTGTCTTGATCCACAACAAATGGACAGTTACCCCCGAGGCGATCACCAACAACAATGCCCGAACAAGGATCGTATCCGCGAAGAAGAATATGGAGACCATGATGGAGCCCCATAACAACAACAGCGTCCCGATCTTGATACCCATAGGTATACCTTTTCTGTCTATGTAGTCCTTCAGATACCTGCCGAAAAGGCGGTTGTCAAGAAGCCAGTCGTGCATCCTTTTGGAACTGTATACGAAACATGCCGCTGCCAGGAGAAGGAAAGGTGTCGTGGGCAACATAGGGACGAATATACCAACGGTCCCGAGACCAACACATACAATGCCGAAGGCTATGAGGGCCCATCGTATGATTGGACTGCGTATCCTTCGAACACCTTCATTCCGTGACATTTTTCCCTTGAGCCCCATTAACGAAGATCACGCAAGGTCGAACCGGTCGAGGTTCATCACCTTGTTCCAGATCGCTATGAAATCATGCAGGAACTTTTCCCCGGAATCCTCGCATGCGTAAACCTCCGCGATGGCCCGAAGCTGTGAGTTGGATCCGAAGATCAGGTCAACTCGTGTCCCTGTCCACTTGAGCTCGCCCGTTGAGCGGTCACGACCCTCGAACACACCTTCTTCCTTTTCGCTGGTTTTCCACTCCGTGCCCATGTCCAGCAGATTGACGAAGAAGTCATTGGTCAGCGATCCCGGCCGCTTAGTGAATACGCCGTGCTTGGCATCCCTGTAGTTGGCATTCAGCATGCGCATTCCGCCGATAAGCACCGTCATCTCCGGTGCGGTCAGGGTCAGAAGCTGCGCCCGGTCCACAAGCATCTCTTCGGGGGATACGGCGTATCTGGCCTTCTGGTAGTTCCGGAAGCCGTCCGCCTTCGGCTCGAGCACGGAGAAGGATGCTGCATCGGTCTGTTCCTGAGAGGCGTCCATACGTCCCGGTGTGAAGGGGACTATTACATCGTGGCCGGCGTCCTTCGCAGCCTCCTCTATTCCCGCGCAGCCTGCCAGAACGATGAGGTCGGCCAGCGATATCTTCCTGCCTCCGGACTGCGCATCATTGAACTCCTCCCGGATCGCCTCCAGGGTCTTGATGACCTTCGCAAGCTTCAATGGCTCGTTGACCTCCCAGTCCTTCTGGGGTTCTAGTCGGATCCGGGCGCCGTTCGCTCCGCCTCTTTTGTCGGACCCGCGGAATGTGGAGGCCGACGCGAAGGCGGTCGAAACCAGCTCCGACACGGACAGGCCGGAGGCCAGGACCTTCTTCTTCAGAGAGGCGATATCCTGTGCATCGACCAGTTCGTGATCGACCGCAGGTATGGGGTCCTGCCAGATCAGCTCCTCCCCGGGGACCTCCGGACCGAGATATCTGGAGCTTGGCCCCAGGTCGCGATGGGTCAGCTTGAACCACGCCCGTGCAAAGGCATCGGCGAACTGGTCCGGGTTC
>JAFGJI010000280.1 GCA_016929175.1 Thermoplasmatota archaeon
CGATCAGGTTCTTCACCGCTTCCTTGATGGTCGGATCCTCGGAGAGAGGGGAGAGCATTATCACGGGCACGTTGGGGTCAAGGTAGGAAAGGGAGTAAGAGATCGTCGCACCGAGAGTGTTGTAACCGGAGGGGGTCACATTGGTGAGAGTGTGAAGGATGGTCGTGAGGGCAGACGGGCCCCCCATGGGTTTGAAAACGGACACGGTTGACCCGTAGATGATCAATCCGACCCTGTTGGACGTCTGCAGGAGCCCGGATGCGATGGATGCTATGAACCTGATGCTCCTTTCGAGCGGATTGTCCACCATCGTTCCCACCCTCGTGACCATCCTGGCGTCGAGGAGGAACATTATATCCGTGACCGATTCAGCCTCGAACTGGTTCACCAATAGCTTCCGGGTCCTTGCAGTCGCCTTCCAGTTGATGGTGTTGAAAGGGTCGGTCGTGGTGTAGTCCCTTATGGAATGGAACTCCTTCCCAAGTCCCACCCGCTTCAGTTTCATCTCGCCGGGTCTCTGTTTGGCCCGCAGAATGAGCATCTCCTTCACCCTCCCGGGTTCCATGTACGGGAAGACGGTCATCTGCTCACCGTTGTCGTTCTCCTCCTGTGAGAACCATAACCACATCGGGTCCCACCTTCTGACCGAGGTGGGTCCGACCGGGTGGTAGCCCCTGAGGGGGGCTTCTATATCGTAGCGGAAGAACCTCTTCCCGGGCGGGAGCATCGCGCAGTTGGATGAGCCGGAAACCTCCAGACCCGGAGAGATCCGGTCGTATATTTCCAGATTGCCCATCGAATCGGGACCGTCTATCTTCACACCGACCCCGGTCGTCTCACCCTCGAAAACCTGTCTGCGCTCGACCTCCCTCTTGATGCCGTGCCTCCTGGGTATGAAGGAGAATGAAAGAAGCATCATTGCCAAACATAGAAGGCCTCCGATAAGGAACAGCCTCGACGACAACATGACGGAGAGTACCAAAAGAACGACGGAGGCGGAGGAATACCCAACTGCCCGGGTGGAAAATCCACTCATTGCCTTACCCAGGTGCTCACCTCCACGATCAGATTGTTCAGGTCCATTTTCTTCTTCAAATTACCGTTGCGTACAAGCTCGAAAAGCTCATCGCTGTCGATCATCTCCTCGAGTTCGTTCCAGGATAGTCCGGAAAAGGCCTCCGATGACATCCCGTATGAAAGGCGGACACGGTCCAGGAACACTTTTCTAATCTCTGTCATATCGGACGCTGACAAACCCGGGTCCACGATCTCCGCCACCCCCGTCCGGTCCAGGACAGATACATGCTTCTGGACCTCCGGCGGTTCCTGGATATATGCGAGAGCGAATAGGGTTATCGTGACCATCGTTCCGACCACTATCTTCAGATTGACATCGGTCAAAAGAATGAGAGGAAGGGAGGAACCTCTCTGCAGCAACCCAATCAACCCCGCTGTTGAATGGACGCTTTCATCGAAAACGACCCGGCCTCCATCGGGGAGCAGGAACGAGACAAGGGCCCGGAAGAGTTCAAGATTGTCCCCACGCCCTATCATACCGTTCATGAAGAGGGACGGGTCCGAAAGGACAACGACATTGCCGGACCCGAGGGAAGCGAAATCCGGATCGGTCATTGCAGCGATGTATCTGGGTCCCGGAGCTTCCCCCTGGGAAGATGTCAGGTTGTCCATTACCCCGTTGCCGTTCCTGTCGACCCAGCTCGCAGGAGATGACCTTATGGCCCCCTGCCCGCTCGAGAAGATCAGTGATGACGGTCTGTTGAGGACCAGAAACCCCGTGAAGAAATCCAATTCGACATCATCGATCTTAACGAGGTCCGGATGGCCCTCGAAGGTCTCGTCATAAAGTTGTCCCGGGGTGATCGTGATGTCGAAACGCCGGGAAAGTATATTGATCCTGCCGGTATCGTCCGCGAGCAGGAGCTTGCCGCCCCTGTTGTAGAACTTCATCAGGGTGTGAACCTCCGTCGTTGTGTACTCCCTCTGCGGTCCGATGGATATGAAAAGGGTTGTAGGGGGGTCCTCTTCCTCGAGCAGCAGGGAAGGCGATGTGAGTATGACCGAGGCCTTATGTTCTCCGCCGATCGACCCGAAGGCCGTTGACAGGCCTTTCTCTCCTTCATTCTCGACGGAAAGGTCCCCAAAGTCCCTAGTCAGTACCGATATTCCCTCCGTGGCGACGAGAATGCAGAGGACACCGATGAATATGAACATCCATATCCTTCGGAATGTCTCTCCTTTCATGCCGCCCCTCCTTTTTCACCGAGAAGCGCTTTTAGGTCCTCATCATGGTCCACCTTCATCTTCCAGGGAAGGTGCCTCTTCGCGGATGGTGCTATCTCCTTCCTGACCCTCTCGAACCTCCCCGGAAAACCCTCATCCTGGAACGAACCTATCTCCTTTATGAGGTCCACTGAAAGCGCTTTTGCCTTGGATATCAGGTGGGAGGACATCTCATGGTCAGAATACCTCGCTTCATCGAAAAGTCGGGTCATCTCCTCCATGTTCTTCAGCGATCCTCCGATCGCTGCCTCCCTTACGGTTGCATCGAACTCATCAGGCGTCATCTCGGGAGGCCTCGGGGCACCCTTTCCCCTGAGTTGGGACAGAACGGCATTGTAACTGCTGCAGATCATCTCCTGCGAACCTTTCCTGGGTCTGAAACTGTAGATGGAATCAGATCTTGCCTCTTCGACCATCCGGGATCCCTTGCCGGTCCGGAACCTGTTCAGAAGAATGACGGCCACCACAATAGCCACAGCCACGGCACCGGCGATCAGGGAGACGTAAACCCACAAGCGATCCTCCTTATCAGCGCCGTTCATCTCGTGGGGGATCAGAAATTCCATACTGGCGGGGATCAGGAACCTCTCCGGATCTCCCGGAAATTCTATCTGGACCCGGTCCCCCCGACCCATGCCTTCGGGAACGATGGCCAACGTCCCGTTCTTATCTGTGAGGTAGGTCCTCGAGGAGAACTGCGTCCCGATACGGACCGTAGCGTCCGGGACCGGTTTCCTGTTCTGGTCCCTCAGGACCACCTTCAGGGAGATATTCCCTTCAATATCGACCGCGGACGCTTGTATGTTCACAGTGGAGAGGACCTTTGCCTCCCATGAAACAATGGACCTGTCATAATAGCCCGCCCTTTCGTCGGAAAGGTCCAGGAACCTGACAGTGATCACCGCGGGCCCCAGGGGTGTGAAGGTTGAAATTGTATGGGTGATCTCGAAGAAACCCTGATCATCGGTCCCGGAGGTTCCGACCGATTCGCCGTTGATAAGGAGCTCGATATCACCGCTTCCCTCTATCCCCCCGCCAATGTCGTCAGTGAGACGGCCGCTGATTATCACATCCTCCTCCAGTGTCAGAGTGTTCTTCTGCTCCTCTATCTCCAATCTTGTCTGCGAGGTGATGGTGAGAATTCCGCTCAGGGTCCCCCCTATGATCGTATCTGAGGATGTTTCATGAACGGCATCGAAATCAACTGGACCCAAGGGAACATCGTAAGGGAGCGGTACGATGATGGTAGCCCAACCTGTGCTGTTGGTTCTCCCGGAGTAACCGGTCAGCCAGGGAGATCCCGTGAACGTTACCCTTATCATCTCTCCGGATATCGGCTGAAGGTCCCCGCCCATAAGCCTGAGGTGCAGCTCTTCATCAAAGCCACGTAACAGGGTCTGCTCGCCCTGGAGAATGAAGGATCGTGCCGTTACTTTGAACGACAGGCTTGCGTTGACAGCCATGTTCGAACTCCCGATATGGTATTCCACATTAACGATATATGTGCCGGTCCTGAACACCTCACCGCTTATCTCTATGGGCAATGAAAAGGATCCCCCGGTCAAGGGAGCGGCTCTCGAGAACAGAAGGGATGCATCATTCCCGGAAAGTACCGAGACCGAGACGTCACCCCCGGGATCCGGCCCCGATCCGAAAACCGTACCGTTCACATGGACTATCGAGCCCGTTTCCAAACGGTCCTCTATCTCCTCGAGCAATATCGTGGGCCCATCGACCACCGTGATCTCCAATTCTGCTGAGGAGGGGCCGATGAACTCCGTCCCGCCGTGCTCGATGCTCATGGTGTATATGCCTGGATCGTTCGGAAGATGGACCGGGACCGAGAATGAGCCGGAAGGTCCCGTTGTCTGCTGCTCGAGGTATCCCCAATCAGCCCGGAGGATGACGGTCGATCCTGTCACCTCCACTCCTCCTGCGTCCTCCACCCTTGCCGAGAATGGAATGGTCGATCCGACCGAATAGGGGCCTGGCCCCGTGGCTGCAATGATCTTCGAGGAGGAATATACTTCCGATGCAACCGCATTCGAAACGGAGGGCATGTAAAGGCGTCCATCCATCCTCTTCTGCCTGCTGACGGCATGGATGGCCACTTTCCCGTGGGGAATGGAGCCGATCGGAGTGCATCCGACAACGAACCTGCCTTCACCGTCAGTTGATGCCGTCCCTGTTATGAAGGAGGGATTCCTCTCCATGCTGAGGACAGTTTCGGGTTCCGTCCCCCTTGGGACTATCAAGATCGAGATCAGGACATTACGAAGACCCTCGTTCTCGTCGCTCATTACCTGGCCTGTCACCTTGAAGGACCCCTTGAACGGGTCCTCGGTCTTTGTTATGGAGGAGGGTGCCGTGTCCACGATCACGATCGTCCCCTTTTCCGGTTGATATTCGCTTCCGGGGTCCCCGGGATCTAAGGGGTTGGTCCCCACCCTGACCTCCCAACCGTCATCGTCTGCATCCAGGTCGGTATTGTCATTGTTCGGATCGGTCCTGTTGTCGAGGATACCGTCGCCGTCCCAATCCACGTAGGATTGCCATTGATCGAAGACATGCACCACCTCTGTATGATCGCTGAGTCCGTCACCATCGCTGTCCTGATCAAGAGGGCTCGTATGGTGAATGTAGACTTCCTCCCCGTCCTCGAGTCCGTCACCGTCCGTATCGTTCAGTACGGGGTTCGTCCCGTGGACCAGTACCTCCTCACCATCTGTAAGGCCATCACCGTCCGTGTCCGGGTCCTGCCAGTTGGGCCTCCTGTCGTTTATTCCGTCACCGTTCCAGTCAACGGATGACTTCGGGTAGGATAGGGCGGGATCATGCTTCTCCTGACCGTTGAGGAGACCGTCTCCATCCGAATCGAGAAGATCGTCGTCGTCGTCGGGATCAAGCGGGTTCATGCCTTTCTCCACTTCCAGACCGTCCACCATCCCGCCTCCGTCCGTGTCCGGGTCCAGAGGATTGGTCTTCTTGTGGTCGGAAGGGCTGTCGCTCCATTTTACCTTGGGGTCTTCATATTCCGTGAAAAATTCGAAATGGTCCGTGAGTCCGTCACTGTCCGTATCCGCTTCGTTGGGATCCGTCCCTCTCGGGAATTCTCCGTAAAAGAAACTGTTGCCTATGAGAAGGTCCTCCCCGTCCCAGAGTCCATCGTCGTCGCTGTCTGGATCAAGCGGGTCCGTGGGACCGTAGGGATCGAACGGGTCGAACTTGTTGCGCCCGGACAGCTCTCCGAAATGGTCCCCCACATCATAACCGTCATAGAGACTGTCGCCGTCGGTATCCTCCGCATTGGGGTTCGTTCCCATTTTGTATTCGATCCCGTCCGTTAGACCGTCCGCGTCGCTGTGGGCTCTCAAGGGATCCGTTGGCCCCCAACCGTTGTGCCCCGTCAGCTCCCCGGGATACACCACTCCATCCACGGTGATACCCACGTATCCATCGGCCATGCCGTCCGAATCGGTGTCGATGGACAGCCAATTCGTCCCGAATGTCTGGTTCTCCTCAATATCTGTGAGTCCGTCACCGTCCGTGTCCAGGATATACTCGTCATCAAGCGGGTCCAGGGGATCGAATGGGTTCTCATTCCCCTGGATGTCAAGATGAAGGACCTCGTCACCGTCACCCACACCGCCTCCATCGGTATCGTACTTCAGAGGGTCCGTCTCGCCCGGCCCGTCCCCTTCAGCCCAAGGACCGGTTTCCACTATCCCGTTAAGGTTCCGGTCCTCGAACTCCCCCGGGTCCGCCTTCCCGTTCCTTGGTCTGCCCATCCACCCGTCTATCCACCCATCAGGAAGTCCGTCACCGTCGGTATCCGGATCCAGGGGGTCTGTCCCGGACACCAGAACCTCCTGTGGATCTGTCAGGCCGTCACCATCGCCGTCGGGAGAGGAAGGGTTGCTCTTGAAACCAAAGGTACCGAAGACCTCATCGGCATCTTCAAGACCGTCGCCGTCAGTATCATTGAGTGTCGGGTCGGAAACGAAGCCGTCCTCTCCTGGCAGTAGCTCCTCCCCGTCCCAGAGGGAATCGTCATCGGTATCCGGGTCGAGCGGGTCCGAGGGAGTCCCAAGAACCCCTCTCAACTCGTAAGAGTCCCAGACACCATCGCCATCGGTGTCGGGGTCGAAAGGGTCAGTCTCGTTATGGTCCACGATCCCATTACCGTTGATATCCTCTTCCCTGTCAGTCAGGCCGTCGCCGTCAGAATCCTTGTAAATTGGGTCGTCAAGGGGGTCCAACGGGTCACCGCCGAATTCGAGCTCGGTCCCGTCAGGCACCGAACCGCCATCGGTATCCGGATCCAGGGGGTCCGTCAGGGTAATGTAGTACTCCACGCCGTCAAGAAGGCCGTCGCCATCAGTATCCGGGTTTCGGGGTGACGTGCCGATCTCTTCCTCTATTCCATCCCAGAGACCATCGCTATCCGTATCCGGGAGCAGAGGGGAGGATCTCCCGTTCTTGACCTCCTTCCCGTCATC
>JAFGJI010000281.1 GCA_016929175.1 Thermoplasmatota archaeon
GATGTCCTTAGATATTTCAAGCTCATAGAGAGATATTCCGATACCTCTTCAGAAGACACCATATCCGCCCCTCTTTTTCTCCACCATCATAGACCACCACTCCGTTCTCCTTGATCTCCTCGATGATAGGGGAAGCGCCCTTTTCGAACTCTTCCTCCGTCATGAGGATGGGACTCATTCTATGCTGCGTCATTAAAGAAGCTTTGGCAAGGAGGTCCATGAAACATTCACGGTGCTTACTGGGCCAAGACCTTTTCAGGAAAACCATATCTATATCGCTTTTAACCGAAGCTGTCCCTTTGGCTGCTGATCCGAACAGGATGGCATAGGTGGGTTTTACTTTGGGAGCGGTCCTTTCCATCTCATCAAGGAGCTCTGCAATCTCATCCTTGATGTCATCCTGCGGCACCTGATGTAAAAAAAGCGGAACATCGAACAACTCTTTTCTTGAGACCAGGTCCAGACATGTGCCCGAGGAGGGATGAAGGCTGAAATGGAAGGTGAAAGGCTGAAGATGATAGTTTACCTGTCGACCTTTAATGTTCCTTTGAACGACCTTCTTTATAATACCCATCTCTTCAAGGTCCTTCAAGTATTCCTGCTGGAGTGCGGGTTTTGAGATCTTTATGCGATCCGATAGCTCTGAAAGTGATAGCGGACCTCTGATAAGTTCATCCATTATCTGAATGGATCTCCTTCTGAAGATCCTTTCAAGCATCATAACGTTTTAGGGTATTAGATAATAACCTAATAAGTCTTTCCTTCTTCTTCGGACCGTATCCTTGAATTGGGTCCGATCAATCGACCGGACAGAGCAGACATTCCCTTATCTCGGATGCAAGGATGTCGGTCTCCTCCTCCAGCATGGTCTTTGCACACTGATGGCAGGTCTCGTCCGACCTCATCGGCTGGTCGATGACCAGTCTCGGAAGCCTCTCTCCGACCTTGAGCTCCCCCGAGCGCAGGCTCTCTCTTATGTTCTGCATGAGGGCCATGTTCTTGCTTATCAGTCTGGCATGGTTGAGGAAGACCACCATTGCGGCAACTGCGGGTTTGGGTTCCAGGTTGGGGAATGTGAAGAAGGCCTCTCCTTCCTTGTATCTTATCCTGACGAGAGGATGCTTGAAGTTCATCATCTCGAGCAGGGTCACATCGATGATGTTCCAGATATCAAGCTCCCACAGGTCGACATTGTTCTCCGTAGCTCGCATGAAGAGAGAGGGTTTGGCCTTTTGCATCTGTACAAAGGCCATTCTTCTGTTGGTCAGAAGCAGGTATCCATCGGTCACATCCCCGCGTATTATCATGTGGGACGGCTCCTCCCACACCACAAGCTCGTCGTTTTTCAGGTTCATTTTGCATACCTCCTGAAATTTTTTATATTCAGTGGGGAGAAGGATATTATGGGTGGCATTAACCTTGGTGCCTGACATTTCATGCTGGCGTTTTTAAAAAGATCACGATCCTTCATCCGTCCCCGAACAAAGACCTCAGAGGTATGTGCTCTCCCTCTTCACCTTTCTCATCAATGCGGAATTCCCGGAAAGTTCCCGATAGTATCCCTGCAGATCGGGGTCAGAGGGATCGATCTTCAGACCTCTATCGCAAACCTCCCTTGCCTTCTGGTGTTCCCCCGATCTCTGATATGCCCTTATCATGGCCTTCATACCATCGATATAATTCTCATCAAGCTCGAGGGCCTTCTGAAGGCAGGAAAGGCTTTCCTCGATCCTTCCGGTTTGAAGATGCGCCTCGGCCCGTTCGAGGAATATCTCCTTGCAGGGTTTCTTCGGGGTCAACCTGTCCAGAACATACTGTGATGCGTCATGGTCGCCAAGAATGGTCCGGTAGGCAGCAGCAAGCTTCACTCCAAGGGGTATGTCGCTTGCCTTCTGATTCCTCGCGGCCTTGTTGAGGATCTCCCTGATCTCCTTATCATCGGCCTTCTTCCTCCTTGAAAGAAGCTCCGCCTTCCTGATGTATACGATCGTATCCTTCCTGTCGATCCCCAGAAGGGCATCGTATGTCTCGAGCTCGCTGCCGAACTCCCCCTTGGCAGAATATATGCTGGCTTTCATGAGAAGGGCCCGCCTCCTGTTCTTGAACATCTTCTCATTGCTTTCTATCAGAGAGATCGCCTCGTCGAAGCTTCCGATATTGATATAGGATTGGACCGTCATGTTGAAGATCTCGCCGACGTCCGCCACCCTCCCGGAAAGATAGAGGTCGGTCGTAAGGTCGTACTCAACAAGGAGATAATCCAGTGCCAGCCTGAATTTCCTTGCCGAGGTTGCGTAGTCCCCCTGCTCGTAGGCGAGGTACCCCTGCTCCATTATATCCGCTACCTTTTCGTTGAGTTCACCTACCTCTCTCCTTCTGTCGAACAATCCCATGTGCCCAGGATGGGGTCTCTTATTTTATTAAACCTGTGCTGGATGGGTGCCGATGGACCGATCTTACTGGATAACTCCGACCGGGGTCAGGAAGATGCCACTCACCCGGGATCTCCCTGGCATAACCTCCGGGGCTTACGAGACACCATCGGGCCCTTCGGCCTCCAGGAACTTCTCGTCATCACCGGCCATCTCATCGTATTCCAGATCATCGTCCGTCCTTTCAACAACATCCATCCTGGCCTCACCTGCATTCCGGGGGAGGACGCTCTTGATGATCACCCATAATACCAAAGAGACAACGATAAAGGATACTATGATGAGCAGTATGGAAACGATATCTATCGGCCCCCCTTCCCCATCTTCCCCTCCATCGGGAGGAAGGGCCGCATCTTCGATGACCTTCAGGGTAATGGATGCACTGACGTTGTGTCCGGGAGTACCGTCATCAACGAAGACCGTTATCCTGTGGTTTCCAAGGGTTTTCAGAAGAACCCCCCCCAATACCTTTCCGCTCCCGAGATATCCATCCCTGTCAGAAGACCATGTGAACCTGAGTTCGGCAAATTCTCCCGATCCATCATCCGATGAACTGCTGGCATCTAGCTTCAAGAGCGTTCCGAGCCTGACACTGGTCCCATTCAGGGGAAGGTCAATGACTGCCATGGGTGCTCTGTCAACCTCCGGGACGACCCCCCTGAACAGGTAGATCCGGGACTCCGCCATGTTGCCGACAGCATCCGCTCCACGAAGCTGTACCAGGTTGTCTCCCGGAAGGATCAGGGGGGAGATCTCGTAATCCAGCTCCTCATGGACCCCTGTGCATCCGGCATTGGTCCAATCCGACCAGTTGCCTTCCTTCCCGGTCCTCCACTGAAGCGATGCACCATCCACCCCGGAACCCTCCATCTCAGTGGCCTTGCAGAGTAACTTCCTGACCTCGCCCGCAGGCGAGGTTGAGGCTGTATCGGAAATGATGTTCAGGGAAGGCTCCTTCATATCCGTTCCGAGCTGGTTCGGACCGACCACAATGCTATTGCCACAGAGGTCCGAGGCCGACCAGGATATTGAGCCTTTCCAGTTCTCCGTGAGCGAAAGTAGGATATTGACCTCCACCTCAGAAGGACCCTCCAACCCATCTTCCAGAACCTCTATCCCTTCCTTGACGGAGACCCATTCTCCCCATCCGAAGGCATCCGTCACTTTGTACCAGATGGACCCGGTGTCCAATCCGGAGCCCGAACCGTACATCGTCGGGGGATCTCTCAGCAAGACCTCCAGCCTGGGGGTGGTCGTGTTGTACCATGCTTCGAGGGCCGAGAGGTCTATCTCTGGGGGGTCGTGGTCCGTATACCACCGAACCGATGCCGGAGAGGAGACATGTTCCACCCAATCCACGGCCACCAGGGAGATGTTGATGAGGTCCTTCCCCCCCGATGAGACCTCCGTGGTGTTCCCGGGGTAGTGGAGCATGTAGGACGGGATGAGGCTCATTCCTCCCCGGTCATCCAGGTACCTCAGCGTGATTGAGGAGCTGACCTCCTGTTTTCCGAGATCGTCATTGGAATAGTATATCACGAGGGGGACAGCAACACCTTCGTCAAGGGGTATCATCCCCGTGGAAAGGGTGTCATCGATGTCATCCCAGTCAATGACAACCTCATCTCCCAGAAGCATCCTGGCCTTGCCGTCCCCGGACAGCGAGAAACGGTAATGTCTAGTATCATCTACCATCAGCCATCCATGCCATCTCACACTGAAGGCAGCAGGTGTGAGCTTCTGCACATCAGGGCCCCAGTGCCCCCAGTCGAAGTATATCTCCCTGTCCATCTTCTGGTACGAATGGACGGAGAAATCCGGCATATCATAATAAGTGCCAGTCAAACCTCCCCGGGTCATTACGGGGACCATGACGGACCTGTCATTGCTCATTCGGTATTCCCTCACACCGGAAGAGCCGTGATCTCCTTCTGGTCCAAGAGAGGAATTCCATTCCACGGCCCAGTGCCCATCATCGTCGAAAACGGAATCCCTGTTCGCGTCCTGTATTAATCTCAGGCCCTCCGGTGCATCTGGAGCGTCGTTGTCGATGACCACATTGAAGGATATCCCGCCGGAAATACTGGGGGTGGCCCCTATAACATCGGCTGGTGGGGCAACATTGAAGAACGGTTCTATGAGGTATTCCGATCGTTCGGCACCCGCCAGTAGATCCTCGAGGACCGTCCCCTCATCCTCGTAAACGACGCTGTCAACGAGCTCGCCGTTCCTTGATAGGGAGAGGCCCATATCGGCCGGGGGAACAAGCACTCCATCGCTGTCTGCATAGAAGATCCCCATTCCCGATGCCTGCAGAGACGAACCGGGTCTCTGCCAGTCGCCGATATAAGTGGCCTTTCCATCGATGAATGTGTCGCAACTCCCCCCCAGGAACACCCTGTTGTTGACGGCCAATGCGTCATGGAAAGTCCTTTCCACCGAATGGGACCCGTCATCGAGGGATATGTCGATGTCCCAGGGCCGGGCCAGGTCCGAGTACCAATCCATGGACACGGAAAAAGAGACACCGCCCGAGATGCCCTGATCAGAGATGCTGCAGGCCGAATTGTCGATGCTCACTACGGAGGGCCCATGATATGAGAATACACCACCTTCCCAGAGGAGGTGGGCGTCAACGGTCCCCTTTTCAAGGACGACCTCGATCCTTTCTATATTCTCCGCCCCATTCGTGTGAGAGAATGGAACGTCTATCGAGAACGGACCGTACCCTGGAAGCACCTTTCCATTGACGACAGCGCTCCCGGTGATGGTCAGGTCTCTTACGGACATGACCGTTCCCGTGACAAAGGATGCCTCTCCGCAGCCCGGTCTGAGATTGTCGATGCCGTCGGCGGAGGGGGATCCTACCAGGAGGTCATCCGCACCGTCGCCGTTTGCATCGAAAAGGGAAACGGAATACCCCGTGACGTCCTCGATCTCGGCCCCCCACAGGGAGAACTTCATGGGGGCCTTCTCGAGGTCAATGATCACCTTCTGCCGGGGAAATACCGTGCCATCATCGAAACCCATCACCATTCCGACGGATTGCAGGCCATCGACCTCCCTCCCGTGAGCTCCGATCACAAGCTCCTTGCGGGCATCCCCGTCAATATCCCCCACATCGAAGGCCGACCCTATGGAATCCCCTGGATGGTCAACGGTGGATGCCATCGCCCCGATGATCATGATATCGTGCACCTCCTCCGCACGCATGACCGTGGGGAACTTGGAGATGTCACCCCCCCAGAACACGAATATCTCACCAGCACCAGGTTTTTTGTTCAATAATCCGTCCGCATCGGGGGCACCCGCTATGATGTCGTCCGATCCATCCTGGTTTATGTCCTCGATGACAAGGCCTCTTCCGAGATGATCGTATGCATCCTGCCCGAAAATAAGGGGCCTACAGCCGACCAGGGACCCTATCTTACGGTTCCCGCGGAAGGCCGAGGTGTTGAAGTATACGAAAAGTGCTCCGGTCTGGGTAAAACCTCTATCCTCGTCCGAGAGGAGTGGGGCGCCAATTATCAGGTCCTTTTTTCCGTCATCGTTGAGGTCCCCCACAGCCATTGTCTGTCCGAAATCACCGGGAACTGCGGTCGAATTGGGGTCAAGCTGAAGGTATGTGAACTCCGTTCCGAAGGAGAGTTTGGGGTAGCCGCCCCAGACAGCGAACACCTTGTTCCACCCGTGGAACGAGAACAGAAGATCGTCTGAACCGTCCCCGTCCATATCCTCAAGGATGACATTGTGGCCAAGTTTTGTACCCTGAACCGTGGTTGTGACCAGACCGGATATTATACCGAAATCCTCCCTCCGCAGAAATCCTATCGGATCTCCGTTGGGCTCGGCATTCCCCGCCTTGTAGAGAATGATCTCCTTTTCCCATCCCGTTGCGTTCCCCCAGAGAAGGTAAACCTTGCCCGAATCCCCCTGTTTCGGCATTCCAAGGGCCATATCGGTGAACCCGTCGTCGTTCAGGTCTCCGGCCGTGATCGATGATAACAGGTAAGAACCAGGGCTGGTTGCCTTTATGGTTATATCCGGATCGGCCTCTTCCAGATCGATGTTGCCGCCCGGCAGCGATGAGTTCCCGTACCAGATGTAGCAGACCCCCGCATGCTGTTCCCCCTCGGGAGAGTAGAGGCGGGGGGCGGACATGACAATGTCCTCGATGCCATCCCCGTTGACGTCGGCGTGACCGACGAATTCTCCCAGTTTCCCCTGGGGGCTTTCAGAACCGCTGCCCAGGAACGTTGCGAACGCGGAATCCGCGATGGGATAATGACCATCAAGGGCACTGGTTCTCGTAATTTCGGGGTTGGCTCCGGCCGAAACGTGAGATGTCAGGGGGTGGAGGAGCATCAATAGCAGGATCGAAATCGATATGACTCCCGATACCAAGTGATCGATATTTGCCATCTTTACCCCCCGGTACAGTATTGGGACAGATGAAAATGACAGCGGGCTCCTTCCGTATTTAGAATTTCCTGAACAGTACCGTATCGAGAAGGTCTGATATGGTGTCATCCCCGATCAATTATTGAGTGGGGGGCGGTTTTCCACCCTACGAACGTGGGGGGTTCAAAAATCATTAAATAATCCCTGAAATCTACCATATCAGGGAAAATTTGCCCATTTTCTCATGCGGGGGATACGGATGGTACAGTTCAAAGGAGCTATCGCAATATTATTCGCAGTGGCATTGATGGCCTCGGTTTTCCTTATACCGGTCTCGGATGCCGATACCGAGCCCAACGATGAATTCTATCAGGCGGAGACCATCACAGCAGGGCTCCATACCGGCAGCTTCGATGATGTCGACAACTATGACTATTACAAGTTCACCATCACTCCAGGGGACATCATCAGCGTCGAATTCCTGGCTTTATCCAATGACCTCTATGTGACCCTTTACGACGAGGATGAGAGCTGGCTTGCCGAGATCGAACCCATTTCGAATGTGGCCGAGAACTTCTCGTTCCAGACCGCTCTGGAAACGGATTTCACCTCGTGCTACCTGGAAGTTTACAACGATGGCTATGCTGCCACATACTCCTTCACCCTCGACCTGAACCAGCAGAACGACGGGGGATCTGGAACGGACGCACCCGACCAGAGATCGCAAGGACCCGTCGTTTCCGAGGGCAGCATTACAGGAGAGGTGAACGGCGGCTCCGACGATTACGCTTTCCAGGGAGAGGATTACACGGATTGCTACAAGTTCTGGGCGGGAGAGGGAGACCATATCCTCATGTCGTTCACCACTCCAGCCTCAGAATACCTATACTTGAACCTCTATGATCCGGACGAAAACTACGTGTTCGATCTGCGGTCCAGGAACCAGGAGACCGCATCCGACGGGTTCTGGACCGCAAACGAGACCACGATGGGCTGGTATTATATCACGGTGGATGATGACATGGTCCCCGGCCAGTACACGATCGTTCTTGAAATAGAGAGACAGAACGATGCAGGACTCGGGGTGGATGCCCCCGAGAATTATCTGCTTGCCCTTCCCGTTCCCGCGGGGAACATCAACGGACATGTCGAGGACGATGATGACACGGATGCTTTCAAGTTCGAGGCGGGAGAGGGAGACATCATCTCGATAGGGTTCGCCGGATACTCGGTGGGAGATCATCTCTACATAGATCTCCTCGATGATGACGAGCACTACCTTCGGTCGGACAAATCCTCATCGAGTGACTCCGGAGTTCTCATGATCTACCACACCGCCAACGAGACCGCTGTCCAGACTTTCCATTTGAAGGTCTGGATGGACACCGCTCCGGGTGATTACGTCATTACACTGGGGATCGAGAAGCAGAACGATGCCGGACTGGGAATGGATGTTCCCGAAGGGGCCCATATCAGCTCAAGTCCACTCATATCCGCAGGGTCCTATGAAGGATGGATCTACGACCTGGACACATCGGACATGTACATGATAAATCTGACCACCGGGGATATACTGTCCGTCATCCTCTCAATCAGCGACGGGGAGTCGGCGTCCTGGAGACTGTATGACGATACTTTAGCGGATATCCTTGATGATGGTACCGGTTTCTTCAACGACCCCTCAAGGTCCACGTATTACTTCGACAGCATGCTCGGACCTCAGACCTGCTTCCTGGAGATCTACAACGGTCAGGCAAGATACAGCCTGGGGATCGCGATCTCCCGGCAGAATGATGCGGGGTCCGGGACAGATGCCCCCGGGACCGCTTCACCGGCCCAATTGTCAGAGGACCCTCTACCGATAGGGGAAGGAACGTATAATGGCCTTCTGAACCTCGGAAACGATCGGTTCGATTCTTATCTGATAAATATGACCGGTGGGAACCGGCTGAACGTTACGATAACACCCGACCAATCCCTGGGGATAAGCGCTATGCTCTACGGAGCCGGTGTCGTCCAGTTCGATATGGACACCATGAACGGACCGGGAGACGCCGCATATCTTCAATACGATTTCGGGGTCGACGAATGGGCCCAACTTATCATCCAGCTGTACTCGGGTAATGGAAATTACTCGTTCACCGTGACCGTTACGGAGATCCCTGGCGGGGGCAACACCCCGTCCGCCCCGATACTCAGTGCCAATGCGGGGAGCGCAGGTATAACCTTGACCTGGACCGTTCCGGAAAGCGATGGGGGGAGCCCAATAACCGGTTACAGTATATACAGGGGAATGAGCGCCTACGGCAGCCTTCAACTTATCGAGACCGTGGATGATTCAGCCCTCACATACGTTGATACAGATGTTGTTGAAGGGCTGACATATTACTACGAGGTTGCGGCGGTCAATGCCAACGGCGAGGGGGCAAGGTCATCAAGGGTTTTCGAAACCATGGGCTCCACGAGCGATGACACCGATGGCGACGGTATACCGGATACCTGGGAGGACATGTATGGACTGGATAAGAACGACCCCTCGGACGCTGGAGAGGACCCCGATAATGACGACCGGACCAATCTTCAGGAATTTCAGGAAGGAACGAATCCCATGGTACACAATGGGGGCGGAGGTGATGATGACATCATCGACGACGATGTCGAGGAGGATGGGAAATTGATCGTAGGGTGGTGGGGCCTGCTCGGGGGTGGATGCTGTTTGCTGGTCGTTGTGGCTGTCATCATCGTTGTCGTGATCCTTCTCGTCGTCAGGTCGCGGAAGAAAAAGTCCGGGGACGTCGAGGAATAATGTCACCATGCCCTTCACCATGACCCGCTCTCCTGACTTACCCTTACCGGAGGGACAATGGACCAACGACTATCGCAGTCATGAATGGACATCCAATAATTCACCTTCCATCATGAACAAAAGGAGGGGGCTGGTTTTTTTTTATCGCTTGACCAGTTAAATACCATATGGAAATTATGCCCCTCATGAGCACCATCTCCAGGGAAGAGTATGACATTATCAGCGATCATATCAGAGCCGCAAGAAGGATACTCGAGATGACAATTGAGCATTACGGGTACGATGATGATATATCTGAGATCATAGGGTCGTTGGTACAAGAACTGGGACGCGTTCTCGAGGACCTCGAGCATCTTATCGATGAGGTTCCCCGGGGACCGTCATCCGAACAGGTTTCTTCTGAAAGGGTCCGTTGAACCCATGTTCCGTTCGGGTAATGGCAAACGTAATGAGAACAAAGGGTACGATCCCTGCTACCCATGCCGGTATTCAACATGACGGCTTGGACCTGCCATAATGCAAAACGGTATACCTTTTATACATGAAGTGGAATGCCCCTTCGCTAACACTGCTGCGGTGGTAGCTCAGTTGGGAGAGCGTCTGACTGAAGATCAGAAGGTCGGGTGTTCAAGTCACTCCCACCGCAC
>JAFGJI010000282.1 GCA_016929175.1 Thermoplasmatota archaeon
CAGGCGGTCCTTACCCCTCCGAAGGAGATCGTTGTATTCCCCTTCGGTCAGGTCCCTGAACTCCCAGTATGACAATGTATCACAACCCCGCTGCATCCCTGAGCTCGGATGCCATGTCCGTTCTCTCCCATGTGAACTCTGGCAGCTCCCTTCCGAAGTGCCCGTAGGCGGCCGTCTTCTTGTAGATGGGCCTGAGGAGGTCAAGGTGGTCTATCATCGCGGCTGGCCTCATGTCGAAGTGCTTCAGCACGAGTTTTTCGATCTCCTCCTCCGGGATCCTGTTGGACCCGAATGTGTCCACCATCAGCGAGATAGGCTTTGCAACGCCGATGGCGTAGGATATCTGGACCTCGGCCTTCCTTGCAATGCCTGCCTTGACCAGGTTCTTGGCTATGTACCTGGCGAAGTACGAGCCGGAGCGGTCGACCTTCGAAGGGTCCTTACCGGAGAATGCCCCCCCTCCGTGCGAGCCCACACCTCCATAGGTGTCGACTATGATCTTTCTACCCGTGAGGCCGGTGTCGGCGGCGGGGCCCCCGAGCACGAACTTGCCCGTCTCGTTCACGTGGTAGGCTGTTTTCTCGGTCAGCATGCTCTCGGGTATCGCCTCCCTGACAACCTTTTCAAGGATATCCTTCTTGATCGTATCGTGGTCGATCTCCTCAAGATGCTGCGATGCGACGACAACGGCGGAGACATCAACGGGGGAGCCACCCAGGTAGTTCACCGTTACCTGGGACTTTCCGTCGGGGCCAAGGTAGGATAGTATCTTCTTCTTCCTGACCTCAGCAAGTCTCATCGTTATCCGGTGGGCAAGGGATATGGGCATCGGCATGAGTTCCGGGGTCTCATCGGATGCATATCCGAACATGAGCCCCTGGTCGCCTGCCCCCTGCTCCATTCTATGGGCCGGGTCGCGGTCGACCCCTCTCGATATGTCCGGGGACTGGGGATGGATGGCTGTCAGTACAGCGATGGACTTGTGATCGAAACCGAAAGAAGGGTCGTCGTATCCGATCTCCCTTATGGTCTCCTTGATCACTTCCGGGACATCGACATAGGTGTTCGTCGTTATCTCACCAGCCACAAGGGCCATGCCCGTTGTTAAGAACGTCTCACAGGCGACCCGGGAGTTGGGATCATCCCTCAGCATCTCATCGAGTATGGCATCCGATATCTGATCCGCCATCTTGTCGGGGTGGCCCTCGGTGACCGACTCCGACGTGAACATGTAGTGCCTCTTCCTCGGCATACACATTGATGGAAGAGTTATAGATTTATTTTTCGGTTATACGGGAGGTTTTTTCCCCTCAAACCAGGGATAACTAAAATAGAAGCTTTTACATTGGACAGTCCGGTGCGGATGAAGGAAGACAGGCCGTGGGGCGTTTTCACAGTTCTTGATGAGGAAAAAGGATTCAAGGTGAAGGTCATCGAGGTCCTTCCGGGAAAGAGGCTTAGCTATCAATCACATTCCGGCAGGTCAGAAAGGTGGGTCATCGTCCAGGGGGAAGCGGAAGTGACCCTGGACGGTCATGAGGACCGGTACTCGAGAGGTGAAGTGGTGGAGATAGGTATCGGTCAGAAGCACCGTGTTTCGAACCCGGGCGCGACCGTTCTGAAGATCGTGGAGGTCCAGCTCGGGGACTATCTCGGTGAGGACGATATAAAGAGGTACGATGACGATTTCGGCAGGATATGAATCGTTGCTCAACGGTCCGAATACATCTTTTCGTCCGAGAAAAAAGCCCCTTCATCCTTTTTCCCCGAATGTTTTTAAATAGTAACTGTCCATATTTCAACAGGTTTGTACATGGGAACCCGGAAGGGGCCGAGGGTCTCGGTCGTGATCATAGCCCACAACAGGGAAAAGACCATTGCCTCGACCGTACTGCTCCTGAGGCATTTGATCTCCGACGTTGCGGTTCCCGATATAGTTGTGATGGACAATGGCTCAACAGACAGGACCCCCCATCTTGTTACGAGATGCGGGGCGAGGGCGGTCCGCTACAGCCGGAGGATGCCCAGGAAGGATTTCATACGGAGGGCACTGCAGGTCGGGAAGGAGAGCTCTGCGGACCTCCTTCTGATACTGGATATACTCGGGGACAACACGGCGGAGGATGCGAACGCCCTGGTCAGGGCAAGCATTGAAGAGGGAAGCAGGTTCACCTCCGCTTTTGTAAAGCCCGTCAGGGGTGACGATACGATCGGATGCTGGGCGATCTCCGGCAGGGAGCTGTCCGGGCTCGATCTCGTCCATGGAAGGGTGGAAGAGGTCCTGATGGATGCAGCCAGATCGGGAAAGCTCCCGATGAAGGTCGTACACCAGGACATCAGATCGAGTACAAAATTTCAGAAGAAGAAACTCTTCAATTTCCCGAGGGGGCACCTCATCGGCAGGGCGTGGACATTTGCCCTTAACAACCCTTTCAAGTTCTACGGCGGTCTGGGCCTGATGGTGCTGCTTCTGTCTCTGTTGACAGGCTTCCATACGGTGATGTTCTTCTACAACAACGGGTATCTCTCGTACGTCCCCGCTCTCGCCACGATAGTGCTTGTCATGGTGGGAGGTTTCCTCATGGTGGCGGGGCTGATGCTCAACGCCCTGAACGTTCTGGTGGAAAAACTGGAGGCGATGATGAGATGGATGTAGGGGAGTGGCAAGCATCGGAGTGTCCTTTGACCGTGGGGGGATGCCCGTGACGGTCGTTGCGGTGGCGATACCTGCCCGGAACGAGCAGAGGGCGATAGCCTCCGTCGTCCTTCTGTGCAGGGAGCAGGCTGACAGGGTCATTGTCGTGGACGACGGCTCGACCGACAGGACAGCCGAGCTGGCGTCGCTTGCCGGCGCCGAGGTCATCTCCCACGCCTCCAGCAAGGGAAAAGGGGGGGCGATAGCAACAGCGTTGCGGTGGGCCAGGGAGAACAGACCGGACATACTTGTGTTCGTGGACGGTGACATGCAGCACGATCCCGCAAACATTCATGCCCTGGTGCAGCCCCTGATCGATGGCGAGGTCGACATCACCATCGGGTCTAGATGGCACCACCAGGAAGGTCTCAGGCAGATGCCGCCATACAGGATATTTGGCAACTGGGTGCTTTCAAGGGCGACATCGATGTCACTTTCCCGCAGCATCAGGGACTCCCAGTCCGGGTTCAGGGCATTCCACATAAGGACCCTGGATGCATTCATGCAGGTGATGGAATCCGGTTTCGCCGTGGAATCGGAGATGATAACCCTCGCGGACCTGAAGGGGTACAGGTGGAAGGAGGTCGGGATCACCGCAGAGTATGATCAGGTGGATGCCAGCACGCATCCGGGCTGGGTGCACGGCCTCAGCGTACTCGGGAAGGCCATGAGGGTGATGAGGATATACCGCCCCATCAGGTTCTTCGGCATGGCATCCATCCTGCTGCTCGTGCTTGCCGGGGGGGTAGCGGTGTATTCCAGGATAAGTTACCCGGAATGGCCTCTTCTCCCCCCGGGGGTGCTTTACATAGTGCTCTCCCTCTACTTCCTTGCGGGGTTCCTGCTTTTTTCGGGGATAATGCTTGCAGGGGTGAACAGGATATCCGACAGGGTGTTCAGGATGGTCGCGGATATGATGGAGGAGGCAAGGAACGACCGTTCTCGATGATTGATAATATACCGGCAGGGTTTATTTAGTTCCGCATGGTTTCCTATTAAGGATGCAGGTCATAATCGATCTCGGCACACGCACCGAAACGGTTGGAGGCCTCTTCACCATCTCCTGCCCGGAGATAGGGACGATCGGGACCGGAACCACGCGGGATGAGGCCATCTCGGACCTTATCCGCCAGAGCAGAACGTTCCTGGAGCGGTCCATCTTTTCGGATGGTCATATGACCTGAAGGACCCATGGTCGTATACCGGGGAACAGTATCCGATTTTTTCTTGATCCATGGTGATGTATCATCGAGGACAGTTGAATAAAAGAGCCCGTATTCCTGTTCAAGTATTCAATTATGACCATTCCCCCCATCGATCGGAACGGGGTCCAATGAAAGTTTAAATATCCACAAGCAATAACAATTATCAGAGTGGACCGCCATACGCTCCGGATAAGGGATCGATAACTCTACAATGAACATCAAGAGCGGTGCTGCTGAACGGAGACCGGTCCGGCCTGTGAAGGAAGGGGTATCGCATCCAGTCCTGACCATGTACAATTTCCGACCTTATCTGGACGGATCGGATGCGGTCGGATCCCCGGCAGCATGGAAATGGACGTTAAGAAAAGGCCATTTCCTGTGCAGGATGATGAACAGGAATGGCATTATGGCGATATGCGTGATTCCAGGATATGTTGAATTTCACCTGATGTCTTAAATATCTGTGTCTAATATGAACAATGTATATAGTGAAGGTGGTTTGGATATGGGTGCTTATCTGAGAAATGGAAGGCTGTTTGCCCGGAGGACTTCGGTCGTAATGATAGTATCATTGCTTGTGACGTCATCCCTGTTGGTAATGGGTCCGGGCGAGCACTC
>JAFGJI010000283.1 GCA_016929175.1 Thermoplasmatota archaeon
GAATACATCCTCGAGCGTTGGCTGGGAAACACTGGCATTCCTGAGCTCGAGCCCGATCTCCGATGAGGCGTCCAGAACGCTCTGGAACCCCCTTTCCCGGGAGGTCAGGACCTTCACGATGTTCTCCCTCTGCACCGCGCTTTCAATCCCTTTCACACGGGAGAACCTCATTGCAGCATCCGGAGGGGCATCGATGACATCAAGCTCCACTACGGTATGGCCCTTATCCGAAATGCTTGCCTTCAGAGCGCTCGGGGACCCGGTTGAAGCTATCCTCCCACGATCGATCAGACCGATCCTGTGGCAAAGCAGGTCGGCCTCGTTCATTATGTGGGTGGTGAGCACTATGGTCACTCCCTCTTTTTCATTCAGTCTCTTGATGAAGTTCCTGATATCCGCTGTTGATTGGGGGTCCAATCCAAGTGTCGGCTCGTCCATGAACACTACCCTGGGCATGCTTATGAGGGAACGGACCACGTTGATCCTCTGCTTCATCCCGGTGGAGAACTTTCCTATCTGGACATCCGCCCATCTCGTCATATTGACGACCTTGAGAAGCTCTGAGATCCTGTCATCCAGGTCCTTTCTTGGAACGTTGTAGAGCTTGCCGAACAGCCGAAGGTTCTCGTAGGCAGTGAGCCTGTCGTACATTATCATCTTCTCCGAGACCATTCCGACGGAGGCCCTCACCTTCTCCGCATCCTTCACGATATCGAAGCCCGCCACCCTGGCCGTCCCGCGTGTGGGTTTGGACAATGTTGTGAGCATCCGGATGATGGTGGATTTCCCGGCGCCGTTGGGGCCAAGCAGCCCGTATATCTCTCCCTCTTCCACGTGAAGGTCCACTCTGTCAACAGCGGTGAAATCCCTGAACTTCTTGGTGAGACCCATTGTCTCGATGATCCTTGATGCGTCTGGCATACTACCTTCACCCTTTCGCATTCTTATTCCCGGAACCGTCCTTTTCTATTAGAGGACTGCTTCAGGGGGAGGATCTCACGCGATCGGGGTATAGACCTCCATGAGGTTCTCCCAATCATAGCCTTCCCACAGACCGGTCTCCATGACCTGTTTATGGTAGTTCGACTTGTATCCGTAGAGCCCCCTGACACCCCAGGCGGTCCGCTTGGCTATACTGAAGAACCATGAACGGTAGATAAAATTGGCGAGCTTGGGGTGTTTTCTGACCCACCTCTCGCTTCTCGAGATTAGGTCCTTTGGAGGTCCTATGTAGGGGGTCCTTACATCGTCAAGTGGAGCCCCGCTGAACTCTATCCTGTCCAGATCTACGGGGCCCATGCCCCTCTCATACACATTCCTTATAAGGCCGCTGTCAAGTGGGTTAAAACCCATGATATTGCACAGGGCAGCGTCGGTGGCGACCAGGTTGTTCCCACCCAATACGAGGTCCAACTTCTTTGGAATACCGGCGATGGGGCCGTCACCTTCCATACCAACTATCCCGTCGACGATCGTCAGGTCCGCCGGTCGGTAGGCGTTGAAATCACCCACCACCTGCGGAAGATATTTCTGGTATTTCACGCGGTCAGCTTCGGGTACGTTCCCGAAGTTGTTCTTGACCCCGAGGGTTACCAGCCATAGCTTGTGGGTTTTGATGACTGGCATGGTGATGAAAACATCCGTTTCTACTAGGGATTCCGGCATGGTCCTCCTCTTCCAGTGCTGGCCGCCCGGAATATCCACCTCGATCTGTCTTTCGGCGGTCATGTTGGAGCATCTTCCCCCGGCCCTCTCCACAGCTCCCCTGTAACCGAGACCGTCGAAGACCTGGTCGGCAGTGAACCTTTGAAGGTCGGATTCGACGACAACAACCTCCCCTGCTCTTGTCTTCACCAGCTTCACAAGTTCTCCAAGGAGTTTCGGGGTCGTCACCAGGCCGGGCAGGAACCTCACGTGGCAGCCGTTCGGCTTGATGACCACCTTTGAACCGGATCTCACCACGTTCTCCCAGTCCAGGGCTCCCATCGTTCTTCGGATGGCTTCCTCGGATGTCTCCAAAGTCGCCCTCTCGATATGGACCATCGGTCTCTCGGCCATGATCTTCACCGTTAATGGTATTCTATCGCTCTATTTGAAGGATAGGGATAATATTACATGACGGTTTCCCATATAATGTTGAGGTTCAAACAATGACATCGAGGGACACGATGGTCGACCCGGTGACAGATGATCTACAAGTCGACGATGAAATAACTCCCCCCGGATTGGAGCATCTGTACATCGATTCTCAAGGGTCAGGCATGCTCGGGGTGATGTTCACGGTTCGGGGGAAGGGTCCCCACCCCACGGCTGTGATCCTTCACGGTTTTCCGGGGCACGAGAGGAACCTGGACCTGGCACATGTGCTCAGAAGGGCAGGATGGAACTCGGTCGTTTTCCATTACAGGGGGGCCTGGGGGAGTGAAGGCAGCTTCACATTCTCGCACATGCTCGAGGATGTTCGTTCATGTTTGAGTTACCTCAGGTCGGATAAATGGAAGTATATTGTGGATAGAGAACGCATCACGCTGATCGGACATTCCATGGGGAGTTGGGCAGCGTTCATGACGGCAGCGAAGGACCCCGGTATCCGACAAGTGGCGTCATTTGCGGGATTCAATCTCGGCGCGATGAAGGTGTTTCTGATGGATGATGAAATTCTCCGAATGGCCGTAACTGCTGTGTTCGAAGAACTCTCCAGGCCTCTTAAGGGTGCCGACCCCCCCAGGTTGATCCATGAAATTGTCGAAAATGGGGACCGATGGGATATGAATGGGATCGTAGAGAAGCTGAAGGGAAAAAGGATCCTGATGATAGGTGCATCCAGGGACCAGGTGGCGGTTCCGGAGATACATCATTTACCTACATCCCTGGAATTGAAAAAGACCTGCGGAGATAATGCAAGGGTCCTTGAGATAGATTCGGACCATAACTTCTCGGACAGGAGGATCGAGCTGTCCAGGACGGTCGTTGACTGGCTGAAAGATGGGCAATGATATCACGACGGGGTGCCATTTTGGTTGATTGTAAGGTTATATTGGATCATCTTTTATTATCCTCCACGAATACCGAATATCTCTGTTAAAACCAAAATGTTATTAATAGAAGGGGGGAATTGGACGGCATGGAAGTTGTCCGGTCCATCGGTATATCCAGGGGCGAGGAGATCGCAAACTCCATAACTCACGGTATCGGATGGGCTCTTTCCATTGTAGCCCTTGTCCTTTTGGCTGTCTTCTCTTCACTCTACGGGGATGCATGGCACATAGTCTCATGCTCGATATACGGTTCTGGGCTGGTCCTGCTCTACACAAGCTCTACGATGTACCATGCTCTGAAGGGAAGGACCGCGAAGAAGGTCTTCAAGATACTCGACCATTCATCAATATTCTTCCTGATCGCGGCCACATACACCCCTTTCACCCTCACACTGCTTAGAGGCACCTGGGGATGGATCCTGTTCGCAATAGTATGGGGCGGGTTCCTCATCGGGACCGTGTTGAAGGTCTTCTTTGCAGGCAGGTACAAATGGCTCTCGGTCTCCATCTACATCATGCTCGGTTGGTGCGTGTTGCTGGCAATAGAGCCGGTGATCAAGAACCTGCCATTGCCCGGCCTGATCCTCCTGGGCGGAGGAGGCATTGCATATTCCATTGGAGCTTTGATATATCTGAAAAAGGGGGTAAAGTACTCACATGCGGTATGGCACCTCTATGTTCTTGCAGGCTCCATCATGCATTTTTTCTCCATCTTCTTTTACGTTATCCCATGGGGTTAAGCGGAAAAATGTTTTTCCATAATTACGAAAATAGTGAAATAACGTTTAAATAACTTGCTTGTTAAGTTTATGATGGTATCTGCATGCTCGAAGAAAAGAGATTCAAAAGGCGCGTCCGGATGGACCCGCGAATGGTCACAGCACAACTGGAAAAGGATATAGACCATCTGGTGTCCAAAGAACTCTGGAAAGAACTGGAAGAGCTGGAAGATATGATGGCTGCCTGAAGTTGAACTGAAGAATGTTCGACCACCAGATCAAGGGATCTAAAGGACCAGAGGATTCCTGGAAAGTGATCTTTCCATCAACCATTCATAATATTTCTTCTCTGCCGACCTCCACACAAGCCGCCCCCAGAGAATGCCCCCTAGAGGAAACAGCGTCATGTTCATGAACAGATGAAGCATCCAGAGGGGGCTCGGTTCCAAAAGCTCGACCAGTATGAAGGAGGTCATGCCCGTAAGCCCGCCCCAAAGAAGAATACCCTTGGTGAGAATAAAATGTCCCTGCCCTTTCTCCCTGGTGCGCTCCCACTTCTTCATATTCCTGTTGAAGTTCCTTTCATTCCGTCTCCCCAGATAGTAACCGAGGAAGAATCCCGCCATTATCCCTAACCCGATCCCGCTTACAAGAATTGTCAGAGCTTCCCTCCTTCTCCGACCTCCATTCGTTTTCCTTCCTGAAGTGTTCAATGAGTTCAACCAAATTAAAACCTGTTGCCCATTTCGTATTATTTCCGGCAGATAAGGATCTGTTCCCCGGGGAACTCTATCCCTATCTCGTCTATCTGCTTTTGATATTTTTTCAGCACTTTGTCCTCGATGTTCCATTCCTTGAGGATCGACATGGCATCATTACCTGAAAGTAATAGTGGGATCTTCACCTCGTGTATGGTAATATCCCCGAAACCGGCCTCCCTCGAGATCACGAAAAGGAATTCTGACCCGGGTGAGAACCAATTGTTCTCTACAAGTGGTGTTGAAGTGTGGCTGTCCAGTTTCATCAGCAGTCTCTCGGCAGCGGTCGAGGCATTGGGGCTGAGTCCGGAATGGATGAAGAAACCGCCCTCCCTCAAAACATCCTTCCCTGCCATCATAGCGTTCTTCACCTGGTACATGGTCAGGTCGCAGAACACATCGTGGCCTATGACCAGATCGACGTCTTCGACCTTGCCCCTCATCCCCCAGACGGGGACCTTGAGGATCCTGGCCTTGCCGGAATATCCTGATTCCCTTATCCTCCTTGCGAGGGATTCCCTGTCCTTGATATATGGGCCCTCATAAGGATCGACAATGATATATTCCTCGACATCTTCATGGAGTTTATCCATTAAAGGGATGGTGAAAAGACCCGATCCCGAACCGAATTCGACAACCCTCTTGCAGGTTGAGATGGGTTTCCTTCTCAGGACCTCGTCCACCAACCTTGAGTTGTATTCGAAAAGCTGCCGATAATACACGGATGCATTTCTCCTTGTGACCCATTCCAGTCTTGTGTAATTTCTTATGCCGTGCTTGTTTATTCCGTTTTCCATGATATTATCCGTCGGATGGAAAATTGATATTGAACGTTTTGAGGGATCCATCCAACATC
>JAFGJI010000284.1 GCA_016929175.1 Thermoplasmatota archaeon
GCAGCTCAATAGTATTCAGGGGAGTTGCATTGCATGTCAACGGAACGGAGGATGGGGATGATACCATATTCGGACTGCCGAAGACCTACTTCGCCATATCCGTTGTCTTCATCACTGTTATCGTGATCTTCCTCACATGGTCGTATTTCAAGGGAAGGAGGATGCAGAAGAAGATGAAGGAGGAGGCGGAGAACTCCAACATGGTCTGCTCAGCCTGTGGCGCTCCCCTTTCGATCGATGATAAAAGGTGCCCCGGATGCCATGCGGAGATCGAGGAGGAAGAGCACATCTGCGGAGCATGTAAAAAAGCGATCTCGGAGAAGGACACCGTGTGTCCTCACTGCGGTGTGAGGTTGAAAAACGAGATAGTGGATGATAAAGGAAGAGAGCAAGGGAAAAAGGACCCGGACCTTGAAAAGATCGGAACAAAGGTGGACATGACCGGGAAGAAAAGATGCGGGAAATGCGGAGCGGTCTACCTTGAAAAGGAAGGCTCATGTCCGGAATGCGGAAAATGAGAACAATTCCAACGATCCTCATCTCCGAAATGACGTATCTATTCCTCAAAGACCGTATCTCTGGATGGGTCAAGATCACTCTGAAAGACCATATCTTTCGTTCCATCAGGAAATGGTATGTATGAAGATTCCTGGAACTCTTCCGAGGAGACATTCAGGTCCATTTCCGGAGAAGACATGCCGGATTCGAGGACAATGTCCCGATCCAGCTCCTTTTCCATTTCTTCAAGAAGTTCCTCCTTGACCTTCTCCTTGTCCTGTTCTTCCTTGTTTTTCCCTTTTTTCCGAAGCAATACCACCAAGATAACGGTCACGATGATCAGCACGATGACCGCAATAATCGGTATGAGGATGAGCAACATGGAACTTCCAGTTGATGTCTTTTCAAGGTTGGTATCTGTCAAGACCGAGAAAGGTATCAAAAGCAGGGATCCGGCAGACAATAAGATACTGGAATGTGCAATTGTTACTGAAGTTGATTATATCATATCAGGAAACCAGGATCTACTGGTGATGAAGGAAGTGAAGGAACGGTTGGCTGTCGGGTGAGTGTTAGTCGATGATCAGGATCTCCGATGCCATGAGGCTGACCATCGAAGTGATGATCATCCAGACGGAACCAGGGACCGATTAGGGTTACGATCCATTTTTCAGAACATGCGGGCAAAAGATCTGGTTCGTCTCCCTATAGGTTCAATAACATTTGGAAGGGAATTTTACAAAAAAAGCATGTATCCAGGAATTATAAGGGTAATGGGGCCATTCTATCAGGGTAATAAGGGCCGTTTTATTACCTCATTTCTGGCCATTATATATATAACTATCTTTTTTATCAGGGTAATAATTATCTACTAATTACCCTATTAACAATCATGGGATCGCTCGATCCGGCATATCTCGATTCGATCCGGCTCTCACCGGACCAGGTCAGCGTCCTGAGGTCCCTGGGTTCTTACCAGGGGATGTTCAGGTCTTTCGAAGATCAGGACCCTGAAATGCTCGAGGAATTGAGGAAGCTCGCCAAGATCGAATCGATAGGGTCCTCCAACAGGCTCGAGGGCATCATAGTAGAGCATGGGAGGCTGGAGGAGATCGCCCTTTCGCCCTCTGTCCCTGTGGGGCGGTCCGAATCCGAGGTCGCCGGTTACAGGGACGCCCTAGATCTCATCCATGGGTCTTTCGGGAAGATCGCTCCAGACACCGCATCGATCAGGGAACTTCATGAGATTGTCTACAGCTATACGCCTGTGAAAGGAGGCGCCTGGAAGACGTCCGAAAACTATATCATCGAGAGGGTTGGGGATCGAACCCATATCCGCTTCCGGCCGGTAAAGGCCAAGGATACACCGGAAGCGATGGAGAACCTGATCAGGGAGTTCGAGATCGTCTCCTCGATGGGATATGACCCGCTACTGACCGTTCCCCTATTCATGTTGGACCTTCTCTGTATCCACCCATTCTCGGACGGGAACGGCAGGGTCGCCAGGTTGGTCACACTATTGCTGCTTTACAGGGAAGGATACCATGTCGGCAGGTACATCAGTCTAGAAAGGGTTGTTGAGCAAACGAAGGAGCGCTATTACAGGTCGTTGCAACTCTCGTCTCAGGGATGGCATGACCGGGAGCACGACACCATGCCATGGCTTTCCTATTTCTGGATGGTGCTATTAAAGGCTTACAAGGAGATCGAGGAGAGGGCGAACAGGATGCTCAAGGGCAAGGGATCGAAGACGATTGCCGTGAGGAGGGCCGTCATGTCGCTACCCGAGCCTTTCTCATTATCGGAGGTCAAGGAGGAATGTCCAGGCGTATCCCATGACATGGTCAGACACGTCCTGAAATTGTTGAAGCAAGAAGGTTCGATCTTTGCCACGAGCAGGGGCAGGGGGGCCCGGTGGAGGCGTTATATCACTGATACAGACGACTCCACCCAGAGTCATTGAGTGGGGGCCATCTCCCAATCATCACCTTTTTGTTCCAAATGAGCGTTAGGGGTGGCATGCGCTCCGATGAGGTAACCACGATAGCCGAACTGAAGGAAGAGATATCCAGGTTCGTTGCCGAGCGAGACTGGGACCGCTTCCACAGACCAAAAGATGTCGCAATGGCGCTCTCGATCGAGGCGGGGGAGCTCATGGAGCTCTATCTCTGGGACAGGACCCCCGACAGGGAGGACCTGATGGATGAGCTCGGAGATGTTCTCTTCTTCCTACTCGACATGTCGATCCGGGAGAACATGGACCTCTCCGAGGCCTTCCGTAGAAAGATGGGGAAGAACGACGAGAGATACCCCGCCTCCCTGGTGAGAGGCCGGGACGACAAATACACCGCGTACAAGGAGGGGAGATGATGCAAGACGACATGGTCCTTCACAATATCGGAAAGCTCTACACGTTCCCGGGGGAGGGGCCCGTTCCCGGAACGATGATGGATTCCCCCACGATCATCGAAGGGGCTGCCATTACCATTGCGGACGGGAAGATCAGCATGGTGGGCAAGGAGCAGGATATCTGGGACAATGCAGATATCAAGGACGACGCTGTCTGCATCGATTGCAAAGGAAAGTGTGTTGTACCCGGCTTCGTCGATCCCCACACCCACCTGGTGTTCGCGGGCACAAGGGAGTTCGAGCTCCCTCTCAAGCTGAAGGGAGCAACGTACCTGGACATCCTGAATGCCGGGGGAGGTATCCTTAGGACGGTCAACGACACCAAGGCGGCCTCCCTCGAGGAACTGATCGCGGATCTGGACCGAAGGCTGGATCGGATGCTCCGTTACGGTACCACCACTGTCGAGATAAAATCAGGTTACGGACTTGACCGCACCACCGAGATCAAGCTCCTGAGAGCGGTCAAGGACTCGAAGCATCCCATCGAGAAGGTGCCGACCTTCCTCGGCCCCCATGCGATCCCCCCGGAGTTCAGGCACGACCCCAACGCCTTCATCGACCTCATGATAGAGGTAGCATGGGAGGTTTCGAAGGAAGGTCTGGCCGAGTACGCCGATATCTTCTGCGAGACGGGGGTCTTCGACGAGAAGCAGTCAAGGAGGTTCCTCTCCGCCGCAAGGGATGCCGGATTGAAGATCAAGATCCATTCCGACGAGATAAAGAACCTGGGAGGTACGGTCGTCGGAGCCGAACTCGGAGCCTCCTCCGCAGACCATCTGCTTGTATCGGAGGACCGGGACCTCGATGCCATGAAGGAGGCCGGGACCGTCCCGGTCCTTCTTCCGGGGACGCTTCTGACGATATTCGAGCAGAGGGTCCCGAGGGCAAGGGAGATGATGGACCGGGACCTCCCGGTGGCAATAGCCACGGATATCAACCCGAACTGCATGGTGGAGAACCTCCAGTTCATAATGGCTCTTGCATGTTACAGGTTGAGGATGACCCCGCACGAGATCCTTGCGGCCTCCACGGTGAACGCGGCCCACGCCATCGGCAGGACCGGCCGCAAGGGAAGGATCAGGGAAGGATACGATGCCGACCTTCTGGTCCTCAAGGACCCCTCCTTCGAGCATGTCTTGTACAACTTCGGCGTGAACCATGTTGAGAAGGTCATACTTGGAGGAAGGCTCCTGCTTGACAATATAGGGTGGTAATATGGACCTTGATACGATGATGGACAGAAGGCATTCGGTGAGGAGCTACGGCGGTATCCCCCCCTCGGACCAGGATATGGACAGGATAGTGGCCGCTGCGCGGAAGGCTCCGTCGGCTGGCGGTCTGAAGGCCTTAAGGGTCTTTGTCCTGGGGTCCGGGACCGAGAGAAAGTGCATGATGGAGGCGGCCCTGCATCAGTCCTTCATCGCGGAGGCGCCCTTCCTGCTCCTCTTCTGTGCAGATCATAAGGCCATCGAACCCTACGGGGACCGTGGAAAGGAGCTCTACTGCGTTCAGGACGCCACAATAGCCGCGGCGTTCGCCATGCTCAAGGCCACCGAGCTCGGCCTCGGAACCTGCTGGGTGGGCGCCTTCGATGAGGCAAAGGTCCGAAAAGCCGCGGGACTGCCCGGGCATCTCCGCCCGGTCGCGATGCTCACGGTCGGATACGAGAAGTGATCGTATGTGGACCTATGTCATCGCATTCACTGCCGACCTGAAAGGGTTCATGATGGTGCGCTCCAGAAAGAGAGGTGGGTGGGAGATGCCCGGCGGAAGGGCGCTCGAAGGAGAGACACCGCTGGAAGCATCGGTCAGGGAATTCAGGGAGGAAACGGGGCACGAGCTCATCTCACGCCCTGAATGGGTTGCGCCGATCGGAAAAGGTTTTGTTCATTTCGGATACATTGGAAAAGGCGATGAGCACCAACACATTGAGGAAGAGATAGCGGAGGTGGGGATCTTCGAGAGCCTGCCCCCCGACCTGGCATATCCTATGGAGGAATATGAGCCTTTGCTGTCCAGAGCAAGAAGCCATCTACTGGGGGTTGCCCGGCGAGAACGACCCTGACCGATCAGAAGGTCCAGGCGGGGGAGGCAATTAGCTTCCCTCTTCGGACCTCTTCCTTCATCGGTGGCTGTTCAAACCCGTTCACCCGTGCTGGTATAATACCCAACGATCTTTTTTCCTTCATATAACCATCACCTGAATATGGGTATGTCCCACCGATCGGCGGAGACAGGATGAGGTAAGTGCCTGTCCGGTGCGGGAACGTGTCCTTTCGCCTTACCGGGCGGCCTCGCGGAGCCGTCCTCCATCCCGGTTATTATGCCTATCATATCCACGATATCCGTCCTCTTCGGGTCCTCGAGGGTACCGATGAAGACGGTCTTGTCCATGGCGTTGGTGAGGGTCAGAACCTCGTCGACAAAGGGTTTGGTGGAATTATCACCGAGCCCTATCGGTTTTACGAGGTTGAGCAGGAATCCTTTCCCCGTTGAAGGGTCCCTTCTCATCA
>JAFGJI010000285.1 GCA_016929175.1 Thermoplasmatota archaeon
GTCCCGGCCGGCAAGCCCGCCGTAGGTGACGAATCCCTCGAAGAGTATCCCGAAGCTCTTTATCTTATCGTAGAGCGACCTGTGTTTTGTTGCTATGAAACCGCCGATGTTGACGATGGCGTCCTTCTTTGCCGACATGGTCATGACATCGAAGCAGTCGGCCTGCATCAGGGCTATCTCCTTGATGGAATACTCTCCCATGCCCGGCTCCCTCTTCTTTATGAAATAGCAGTTCTCCGCGAACCGGGCCCCATCGATGCAGAGGAGGATGCCGTACCTCCTCGAGAGCTCGGCCACGGCCCTCATATTCTCGAGTGAAACGGGCTGGCCTCCCCCGGAATTGCATGTGGCCGTGACCACCGTGAAGGGTATTCGCTCTTTCCCGTACTTCCTGTAGACCTCCTCCAACTTGCCGAGATCGACGTTGCCCTTGAACGGCAGGTCTATGTAAGGGTCCTCCGCCTCGTCTATCGTGCAATCGATAGCACGGCCCTTCTTGTGCTCGATGTGGCCTTTAGTGGTGTCGAAATGTGTGTTACCGGGGATGATGTCGCCTTCCTTTATCAGGGCCGTATGAAGAACGTTCTCGGCCCCGCGGCCCTGGTGGCACGGTAGGATGTATTCGTAACCGAGGATGTCCCTGACGGCAGCTTCCAGATCGTAGAAGTTCCTCGACCCCGCGTAGGTCTCGTCACCCATCATCAATCCGGCCCACTGACGGTCCGACATTGCCCCGGTCCCGGAATCGGTCAGAAGGTCAATGAATATGTTCTCACCCTTGATGAGAAAAACGTTCAATCCCGCCTCCTCAAGATATTCCTCCCTCTCCTCCCGTGAGGGGAGCTTTATAGGTTCGACCATCTTGATCCTGAACGGTTCCACATCTGAGAACATCTCGTCGGGGGTCATGTTCCGAGGAACTCTTTTTTGGTTTATAAACCGTTTCACATCTTGAAAGGTCATGGGGTTCGGGCGATCATATAATATCCAAAGAACCCCGATCCCTACGGGAGTTCCATGAAGATCGGGGGACCTTCTTTGCCGGGAACCATGACGAATGGAGGGAATGGCTCTCCAGGAACCACATGGAGAAGAAGGAAAGAAGGGAGATGCATGGAGAGGTACAGATGTCGACCGAGGCTGTCGCATTCCTCCTCGTGAAGGAGGGTTGGTTCCTGGCGGAAAGGAGAATGAAGAATAAGGAAGCCTATCCAGGCATGCTTGCGGTTCCCGGAGGCAGGATGGAAAATGGCGAGAACAGGGAGGATACGCTTTTCAGGGAGATGGCGGAGGAGCTTAACGTCAGGCCCATCGATTATGGATATCTTATAAGCCTCGAGGACCCTGAAGTTTACGATGGGCTCACCGTACATTACTATGTTGTGAGCCTGTGGGAGGGGGAGCCGGAACCTCTGGAAGCTGCCGAGCTTGAATGGCTGGCCCTGGAAGAGGCTGGGAGGATCGAGGTCCCGATCGACCGGCAGGCAGTGGTCATGTTCGCCGTGCTGCGGGAATCGTTCTAATATCCGCTGCACGTTCTCTGTATCGATGGGGGGTTCCGTGGATACTGCATATGCGGTGTTGCTGGTGTTTCAGTTCATCCTGGCGAGCGTGGTCTTCGTCCTGTTGACCTTCATCACTGCTCCTTACGGCAAGCACAGCCGGAAAGGATGGGGGCTTGTGATCGGCTCCAGGTGGGCCTGGATCATCATGGAGCTGCCGGCGGTCTTCGTGATCCTGATAGTCTATGCATTGTTCAACGACGGCATCTCACCGGTGCCTATGGTCATGCTCTTCCTTTGGGAGGCCCATTACATCTACAGGACCTTCCTCTATCCTTCATTCTTCAGAGGGTCAAAGAGGAACTTTCCGGGCATGTTGGTGTTCTTCGCTTTCTTGTTCAACATCATGAACGGTTTCATAAACGGGTATTTCATTGCTACAATATCATGGGACCTTGAATGGCTCCTCACGGTTCCTTTCATCTCGGGGACCCTGCTTTTCATTGGGGGCTTCCTCCTGCACGTAAGGTCGGATGCCCGTATAAGAGCCCTCAGGAAACCCGGCGAGAAAGGATACCGTATCCCTCACGGAGGTGCCTTCAGGTTCATTTCCAACCCGAACTACCTGGGAGAGATCGTGGAATGGTGCGGGTGGGCATTATTGACCTTTTCCCTCCCCGGACTGTCCTTCGCACTGTTCACGGCCGCCAACCTCATTCCGAGGGCCATATCCAACCATAGATGGTACAGGCGGACCTTCAATGATTATCCTCCGGAGAGGAAGGTGCTCCTGCCGTTCGTATATTGATGTTCACTTTCTCCCCTCCCCCCCGTCCGGGGAGCATTAATAGGTCTGTGGGACCTATCATGATCATGGTCGGAATGGACGATGAACTGATCATTGAAATGGTCATCGAGAAGCTGAAAATGAATGTCGATCAGGAGAGGCTCGAATGGTCCAGAGTTTACTATCCTTCCTCTTTCGAGATACTCGGTGTCAAGGTACCGGACCAGAAAATGGTCCGAAAAGAACTATCCTGCATGCTCAAGGGCAGGCCCCCTGCCGACATCATCCGGATAGCCAGGAAGCTGGTGGATACCGGGACCTTCGAGTGCCAGCAGGTGGCCTTCGAACTGTTGGATTCCAACAAGACAGCCCTGCATTCACTGACCGAAAAGGACCTTGAGGAGCTGCGTAAAGGTCTTGACAACTGGATATCTGTAGACACATACTCCGCCCTGCTCGCAGGCGTTGCATAGAGGGAAGGGAGGCTATCTGACGATACGATCGAGGAGTGGGCAAGATCGGACAACAGGTGGGAGAGACGAACCGCAGTGGTCTGCACCATCGCCCTTAACCAGAAGGCGAGAGGAGGAACAGGGGACGTTGAGAGGACCCTATGGGTGTGTGAAATGGTAGCAGCCGAGAGGGATGACATGGTGGCGAAGGCTCTATCATGGGCACTGAGGGAGCTTTCCAAGATCGAAAAGAAGCCAGTCATCGAGTTCATGGAGAAGCACGACGACATTCTTCCGAAAAGGGTGAAGAGAGAGGTTTCAAAGAAGCTCCTGACCGGGAAGAAGAACGGATAGGAGGCTCGATGTCTTCCTTGTGCCATCCGTCTCAGGTCATGTCCAATGCGACGTAAGAAGCCGGGTTGTTACTTGCAGAGGACCTGCGGCCGGAGCCTGCCCTTCTGATCACCAGAAAGATCACGACGAGGAGAACAGCCAGCAGTATGACGACCGGAACGATCATCCAGGCCCACACCGGGAAACCCTTTTGATCGCTTTCCTCCTCATCGGGAACCGGATGGGTCGAGGGGGTCACCCGAAGGACCGCTTCCACCGTGTTTGACCGGTAATACCTCTCATCCTCCGCAGTGACATATATGGAGTAATTGCCGGGTGCGAGGACGAGAGGTCTGCTCAAATCCAGGGAATATTCGTGGAGAAGAATTCCATCATCATAATGGCTGCCTCTATATTCCAAGTAACTCCTCGAACTCTTCCCCATCTCCGAAAGGTCGGCGAAAACATACTCTATCAGGTATGTGGTCTCCTGCACA
>JAFGJI010000286.1 GCA_016929175.1 Thermoplasmatota archaeon
GGTGTGTTCCTCGATCATGATATCCTGGTCGAAAGGGCGACCACGGGCGAGGACATACCGATAAGGATACGTTCGAGGAACCTGAACATGGATATCCTTGACGGATTGACGTTCTCATACGGGAACGAAACGGCAGGTTTCACACAACAGGTTCTGGACCATGATGTTGAGGAGCAGATCGTTTATCTTCCGGTCCCGGAGAACAGTCTTGATATCATATATTTCAATATTAATTCCTCCGATAAGCTAGGGAAGAACAGATCGGTTGGACCTGTTCCCGTGGAGGTGTTCGACAACGACGCTCCCGTGATCGATGTTCTATCGTCATCCTTATCGATTAATGCGGGGGAGAACATTTCCGTTATAATATCCGTGAGTGACAACATCGAGGTGGATGATGTCTGGTCGGTTCTGTCGGGGGCCGTGGAGGGAGAATTTCCTCTCGTTCATTCTGGAGGTTTATGGTATCTTGATATCGTGACGGATGCTGGTGTTCTGGGGAACGTATCCATCACCATCCATGCGACCGATACCTCCGGAAACCATGCTGACCTTGTCATTGATGAGGTATCGCTCGTTGACGGTACACCGCCGTCCATTCTTGCTGATCTCACACCGAATTCCGTTTCGACCGGTGACGAGATGATATTCTCGGTGGTCTGTTCCGATGCGAACGGTATCTCGTTTGTACGTGTGGAATACAGGCAAGGGGAGGCATCGGATATCATATACCTTGATCATATCTTCAATTCGCCCTCGAGCCCGGAATCGCTTCCTGGATCTTTCGATCCTTCGGAATACACAGGCGAGTGGTCATGTTATTCCGGCAGCTTCATCGTTCCGATCGATGACGTTTCGGATATCGTCTATCGGTTCGTGATCGAGGACACGAAAGGTAACATGCAGGTCGGTCCCTGGACGACCGTCAATGTCATAGATGATATTCTTCCGGTCGTTGTTGTTGACTGGGGTTCTTCTGAACCCTGGAACGGTGAAGAGTTCGATATTGTTTTTACTGCGACGGACAATATAGGTGTTGTCGAGAGATGGCTCTCGGTCTGCCATAGTGATAACGTTCTTCTGAACGAGACGGGGGAAGGTATCATAATTTTCTCGGTACCTGTCGATCTTTCCGGTTCGATCACGATAAGAGCCTTTGGGCGGGACGCATCTGATAATTTATTTCTGTATGTATCGGACCCGATACCGGTGAACGATGGCATACTTCCCACATGTGGAATATCAGGTTTTTTGAAAGGAGAGACGGGCCAGGTCGTTCGACTGGAACTTGTTCCGGAGGACAATATTGGGATCTCCTCCGTGTCATGGAGCGTAGGGGGCATATCAGGGACCGGTAACCTGGTAGAGTTCGATACGGATGAAGAAGGAGAATATCGTTTGGATGTGGAAGTTCAGGATCTGTCGGGTAACAAGGGATCGTTCAACTGGACGATAATCATGGAGGATCCCCATGATGTCGACGGCAACCGAACGTCTTCCATAGTCATCATCTTGATAGTAATTATAGCGGCCATCTTTGTAATGGTAGTAATAATTGTAATGTTCATCATATCAAGGAGAAAGAGAAAGCCTGTCGATAATGGTGAAGACCCATCCGGATCGGATTATGGATCGATAGAAGAGTAACGGACCTGTGCTACAGGAGCCAAGCTATAAATATAAGGACCCCAATCGGCTCCACCCCTCAGGTGGAAAATATGGGCAATATCAGACCTACCTTCATAAAGAGGACCGCGATCGAGATGCTGAAGAGGTATCCCGAGCATTTCACCGACGATTTCGAGCACAACAAGGAATCGGTCAACAGGATCGCTGATGTCTCTTCCATCTCACTGAGGAACAAGGTCGCCGGATATATCACCAGATACCGACAGGTACTCTTGACAAGGGTCTGATACTTTCGGGTACCCCCGCTCCTTCTGCATATTTACCCCGAACCGTTCTTTCAGTTCGTATGAGGGCGGGTCTGCAAAGACCCCCACATGCATCCCTGACCGAAGGGCGGGGTTTGTTATCCCCTTTTCCCCGTCCACTTCTTTCTATTCAGCGGAGCGATGATTATTTCTAATTCAACCCATATTATTGAGCATGCCCCTCCCGATACCGGATAATGACGGCTACAGGATACCGAAGGAGGAGGTCGTGATCTCGGTGGTCAGGGCCATCCTCGGAGAGGCCATGACCATTCGATCGCAGACGCTTTTCCACAGATTGGTGATGACGAAATTGAAAGAGCAGGACGGGGGCAGGTTCAAGCTCTCTCCCCGGAGATTGAGAAGGATATCCGCAAAGCTTGATGATGTGTATCTCGTCATACACTGCAGGGAAGGCGGGTCCAGGTCAAGAAGGACCAGATGCCCTGTATGCGGTACGTCAATGCAGGACATCAAGAACTCCACACTTTACGGATGGACGGTCTCCACGGGCAAGTTCTGTCCCGTGTGCCATTACTGGACCGGGACCAGGGAGCGGATACCCACGAGATACGTTTTCACCATCGAAAAGGAAAAGTATACAGGGGACACCATCAACGGAAGGGAGCCCGAATGAACGAGGAACAATTCCTGAGGGCGATGGAGCAGGGTGATATAAAGAAAGCCCAGGGCATACTTGCCACCCTGAAGGATGTCATACCCAGGACGAGGTTCCTGTATTTTGAAGGTCTGGTCCACGACTGCCTGGGGGAGCCGGAGGAAGCCTTGAAGAAGTTCAATATGGCCCTCGTCCTCCACCTCTCCGACCCTCCGATATGGCTGGCAAAGGCCAGGGTACTCATGGACCTTGGCAAGCTGGATATGGCTCGAAGGGCGGTGGACAGGGCGTGCAGGCTCTCTCCAGGTGACCCACCCGCCCATCTCCTTCATGCAGATATACTCTACAGGATGAAGGACTATCAGGGGGCAATGGTCCAGATCGATGCCGCCCTCGAACTCGCCTCCGCCGATCCGGAGATCCTGACGATGAAAGGCATCCTTGTATCGATCACCGAAGAGGATTACGTGAAGGCCCTGAGCTTTTTCGACAGGGCTCTCACGTCCGACGAGGAACACGCACCGGCATGGACCAACCGCGGCGTGGTCCTGAGAAGGATAGGAGATCGGGACGGGGCGATCTATTCGTTCCAGAAGGCCCTCATGCTCGACGGGGAGGACCAAACAGCAAGGGAGATGCTTGAACGGATGGGAGCGGAAGGTTACATAATTCCCCCAAAAAAAGAGAGATCCGAGCCCCGCATATCCTCCCGGACCAGGTACCTGATCGACGAAGCACCAAAAGGTTACGAGAGGAGGAGGCCCGGCAGCCCCGGCGGTCGGGAGCCCGGGCAGGAGAAAAGACCGGAGCCTCCCATCGAATGGGATGAAAATGAAGAGGAGGAGCTCGAAGAGCTCGTGGAGGAAGAAGGGTCCGAGGAGAAGGTCGAACCCCCTCCTGTGGAGGGTGATGATGAACAAACCGATGATACGGAAGTTATTGACGAGGCGTTGGAGGAGCTTGATGAACTGGAAGAGGAGTTCGAAGAAGATGACGCTCACACTCCAGTCGAGTCCGCTCCTCAACATGGGACCGTCAGTGCCCCAAAAAGAAAAAAGACCATCCGCATTCTCGATCTGAACTGCCCAAGGTGCGGCTCGTCCTTCCAGGTCAAGGTCAGGGGCAGAACGAAGTTCCAATGTCCCTCATGCGGTCTTGCCGGCGAGATAGAATGATCTCAAACAATGTAAGTCAGTCCCACCAGTTCGGCGATGGCAAGCATTATCCGGTCGGTAACCTCTCTCAGCACCTCCCGATCATCCCCCTTTCCTTCGTATTCATCGAACCTCAAGGGTTTCCCGAACTTCACGGTTACGATCTTCTTGATATCCGGTTTGTGCTTTCCCTTTGGCATCAGCAGATGGGTCCCCCAGACACCGACCGGTACGACGGGCGCCCCTGACCACAGAGCGATCTTGGCAACACCCACCTTTCCTTTATTGAGTTCGAATCCCGACCCTCTTGTTCCTTCCGGATATATGATGACGTTGTGCCCCTTCTTCAGGTACTTGACCCCCTTTCTTAGGGAATCATCGCTTCCGTCCTTGCCCCTGTCCACGGGTATGGCGGCGAACCTCCTGGCCAGGAGCCTGAAATATAGCTTCCCCTGGAACCAGTGCTTCCTGTCGGCGAAGAAATGGGTCTTCCTCCTTGTCGACATCATGATCGCAGGCATCGTCACGAACTCGTCCAGATGGGAATTGTGGTTCACCGCGAAGATGTACGGAGTATCCCTGGCGAGGTTCTCCCTTCCGATCTCCTTCTTGATCAGGAAGTGCCTGATAAGCGGCAGTATAAAGACCCTCTCGGGAAGAAGATATACCCACGGACACATGATATCGTGTCATCGGCAATTCAGTTATTAAGATTTCTTTTTGGTTGGCAATTGTTGGAACGGACCGCTGTCGGGGTGTTTTAGGACCAAAGTGCCTCCGCCCGTGTCAATGACTGCCATATCTATGTTTTTTATATCCATTTTATATAGTTAGAGCGTTTTGTTCTTGTGTGGGCCTTCCGAGGGTGTGTTCTCGGACAAGGTAAACGAGGTGTTGTTATGGGAAATGGAATGAAGATACTTGCAGCAGTGCTGATAGTCTTGGGTCTGATATCAGGATCAGCGGGCGCTTTCCTGATGTTCATCTATGTGCCCCAGCAGGAGGAGGATGCCGAATTCCCCGAGGATTTCGACGATCACTTCACATACGGCGGGTACATGGAGCAGCTCAATACGACGACGGGTCAGTTCCCGAAGACCAACTTCACTGTGGACAGGCATATAGTCAATACGGGCGAGCTTGAGAACGGACACTACCTGGTGGAAGAGACCATCACCGCAAAGGATGACCTTACCGGGGCCAAGATCGATGAGATCAGCAAGTTCCACAAGTACGAGGTCCATAAAAAGGAGCTCAGACTTTTTTATGTGGAAAGCCAGGATGGTTTCACGGATGCATTCACCGATGAGGATGACGTTAACTGGATGTTCCCCATACCCGTTGACAAGGACAGGGAGTACCAGGTATGGAACATGAACATACTTACCCATTCCAAGGCGAAGTATCAGGGAACGGAGGAGAGGGGAGGGGTGGACTGCTATGTGTTCTACGGGGAGGAGAATGATTTCGGACTCCCCCTTCCCGATACACTTTCATCTCTTCTTCCCGAAAATATCAGGGCGGGAACAAAAATGACCATGACACTGTGGGAGAAAGCATGGGTCCACCCCCTTACAGGGGCGGTCGTGGATTATGAGAAAGAGGTCACGGTCTTTTTGACCTTCCCCGAGCTCCCAGCTTTGGAGTATCCGTCGAACTCCGGGTCCAATACCGGGTTCGACGGAGACCTGACGATATTCGATCAGGCAACAGGCACCTTCGTGAGCATGAACGGCATCACTGCCGAGAGGACGATCTCGTGGGGGGCCCCGGATGTGAACGGAACCCTCACCGCCGAAGAGACCGTGAGCGTTTATGCGCCTGATGACAGTTCCATCGAGATGCTCGGGTCCACCGTCCAGGTGATGTTCGATGCCGCCACCGGTGAACACACGGGAATGGGGAGGTCCGGGCAGTACCTCTTCCCGCTCACAGGGGTGGGGCAGGAGGACCTGATGGTCTGGGATGACGGCTTCGGACAGGAGCTTACTGCCGCTTACATCGGGATGGACAACGAGTCCTTCGATCCCCTTCAGGCCTACATCTATACCATCGATGTCGAGGGCCTGCCCTACGCCGCAGGCGGAACGGCGGACATGGAGATGACCTACTGGATCGAACCCAACACTGGCATCGTCCTTGACGTGGAAAAGCATGTGTTGAACTGGAGAATTCAGAACGCGAGAAGGCTCCCGCTGGATACCGCGATGATCAACAAGACGGTCCACATGAACGCCACCGTGACCCAGAAGAACCCTCTCACTGCAGAGGAGTCCACCATGGAGATCGTGGTGGAGCAGATGATCAACTGCTCGGGTTATACCGATATAACGTTCTCGGTGGCGAAGATGGAGGAGAAGATAACGAAGCTATACATGGGTGTACCCATGGGACCCCCGGCGGTTGCCAGGTTCGGCGTGGATGCCGTGACCATGGGGTACGAGTATGTTCCAGGCTGGTCGACCGCGAACAGGACCGGTGTGTTCACCTTCCCCGTTGGCCTCCTGAACGAGACCGGGGAGCTGCCGGACCACTTCATGATGTAC
>JAFGJI010000287.1 GCA_016929175.1 Thermoplasmatota archaeon
TCCTCTTCGAGGTGCCCCGGGGCAGCCTCTGTGATCGTGGATCCTTCCTTCGGGGGCTCCCGCTCCACGTTCTGCTCCGGCCGCTCTTCTTTACTTTCAGGCTCAGGGAGGGCCAACACCTCCTTTCTGAACCTGTAAATACCGAACAGGATGAAAATAATAAGGATGAGTAAAAGAACCAGACCGATGGTCGAGAATATACCATCCAGCATGACACCAAGAATTCCCCTGGAAACCACATTGAACCTGACGGTCACCTCCGAGGAGGCGCCCTCGTCGTCGGTAACCCTCAAAGTAAGATCGTGTTGACCTTCCCCTTTTGCTTTGATGGTGATGTTCTTCCCGTTCTCCTCCGGGATGAGCTTCCCGTCCAGTAGCCACTGGAAGGTCAGGTCCAGGATGTCGGAGGCCGTGTCGGTAGATCGATATCCCATCGCCGTGAATCTCTCCCCCTCCGTGATCTCCGCGGGAATGTTGTCGACATGGACCGTGGGTGGCGGGTTGACGATGGTCAGATAAAGCGTATCATTGCCCGTTGCACCCTGGTCATCGATCACCACGGCCTCGATGGTGTGGGGCCCCTCCTTCGAGAAGGAGCGGGTGAGGGTCGTGCCCTCTCCGGGCACCAGGGATCCGTCCACATACCACATTATCTGCAGGGCTTCCAGGTCTGACGGGGTGTCCATGTTCCCGTCGATGGTGATCACGACCCGCTCATCCTCCTGTGCGTGGAGAGGTCCCGACAACATCACCGTTGGAGGGAGGTTTCTGACGTTCATCATCTTCGATATGGTGTCGGAAGCTCCGTTGTCGTCCGTAACCTTCAGGGTGATGAGATAGGAGCCGGAAACCGGCCAGGAGGCGTTGATCCTCCTGCCCTCCATATCATGGACAAGGTCCCCGTCGAGGTCCCAGAAGAAGGATAGATCGTCGAGGTCCGAGGGAGTGTCGGTGGACAGACCCCCGTCGAGGACAACGATCTGGTCCTCGACGGGTGATATGGGGTCCCCGAAGAAAGCCATGGGGGCAAGGTTGTTCACCTCGACCTGGAGAACGGCCGTTCCGGATACCTCGTCATCATCGGTCACCACGAGGATGATATCGTATCTGCCCTCATCCGGAAATGATGTTTTGAATGTATATCCCTCATGCGGTGGCCCCATTGTGTCTCCCGTATACCATCTGTGAACGAGGGTGTTCAGGTCGGAGATCGTGTCCGTGCTCGCGAGGGAACTGAACGCGAGAGGCTGATCCTCGTTGACCCTGGTGGGGCCCTGGATCACGGCGGTCGGTGGTACGTTCTTCACCTCGACGATCGTCTGTGCGGTTCCGATCGTCCCGTCGGGATCTCTCACCTCCACACTGATCGTATGGTTCCCGCTCTCGGACAGTCTGAGCTCCGCACGGTCGATGACGGACCAGTTCCTCTCGACCTCTCCGTTGACCAGGAACCTGTAATACAGGTCCCAAACATCCGGGATCGTGTCCCACGAGCCCGACGCCGACACGTTGAAGAACTGGTCCTCGAACACGTACGGAGGTGCGGATATCCGGGCCGTTGGCGGAAGGTTTTCCACGTGTATCAGGACCTCCACGGAGGAATTGTACTCCCCGTCGCTCACGGTAAGCATTATCCTGTGATCCCCGCTCTCCTGATAGGACAGGTTCACCCAGGGAGATGTGGAATCCACATCGCCCCATCCATCGGTGCTGTCAAGATCCCACCTGAACGTTATTTTGTCCCCGTCAGGGTCAAAGGACGGTGTTCCGTCCACGATAACGAACTGCCCCTCGAAGAGAAATATCTCCCGGGAACTCACTATTGCCGTGGGAGGTCGGTTGAGGATCCTTATATCCGCCTGACCGACATGGGTTCCGTTGTAAGCCTCCACGATATATGTCCCCGGCTGCATGTCCTTCAAGGTCCTGACACCGCTCTCGTCCGCTTCCCCCGCGTAGCCTCCGTCGATGAAGATCCGGGCGTGCGGGATGGACATCGATACCTGAGGGTTCACCACCTCGATGACCAGATCGTCCTTCAAACCGTCCCCGTCCATTACCGACACGGTGAGATCGACCCTCACCCTTTCCATTGGATAATGGAACTCCCTTATGAGCTCGTCCCAGCGTGTGGCCCCTGTGAAGTTGAGGAAACCTGTGCTGCCGTCATAATCCGTCCGGTAGCTGAAAGGAGGGGGGAGGTAGATCGATATACCCGTTGCGTCCGGATTTCTCCCGTCGGGTTTGTGCCATTCATCAAGGACCGTGAAGTTGTACTCTACCAGGGCCCTGGTCGCGTTCCGGATGATGTCAGCTTGAAGGGAGCTCCGCTTCATCTCCAGAAGAAGGTCGCCGAGGTCCAGGTTCTCGAAACCCAGGGTCTCGACCCTGTTCCTGACCGCTCTGAAACCCTGGGGCTCTATCACCTCGTTCTGGTACATCCTCTCTATCAGAGGAAGGGCAAGAGAATCGAGTGCGGGTGATAGCGAATCCCTGAGGTGCTTCAGGTCCACCAGGGATATGGTCCCGTAGGTATACTCTCCAGGATCGGAATATTGCTCGGAGAACTTCTGAATGATGTGCTGTCCCAGCTCTTTTGGACCCGGAGGATCGGGGCCGTCCATGAACGAGACGAAGGAATAGTTGTAACCATACCAGGGCTGCTCGTCCTCGGATCCCAGTGCGAGATCGAACCAGGGCGAGACCTGGTAATAGACCTCCATCATGCCCATGGAGCATGTATCGAAACCAATTATGTCAAGCTCCAAACCCCCGAGTATGGAGCTGGCTCCGTCGAAACCTTCCCTGAACTCGTCCAGGAACATCGCCCCTCCCGAATTGGTATCCAGGGCGAATCCCCTGGAGGGGGCTTCTGCCATTGTGCCGAAAGTCACCTGGCTGTTGGAATACCAACCAGCTCCGTGATCCCAGAGAACGAACATGACCCTGTCCGCCTGGCGATCTGTCAGGGAATAGACAAGGAAATCCCTGAGGGTCTTCCAATCGGACATATCAAGCTCATCCCCCCAGGCCTCGTTCACCTCCGAGAGCGGTATGGTCGTGGAATTTATCCCCGGCCTCTCATCGTGAGATAGATCATACAGATAAGTGTTGGAGGGCCCCTCCATATCAGCAAGGGCCAGGATCTCCACACCCTGGTCCGGCATGGAGGATTCCATCTCCTCGACATCCATCTTCACGGCGTTCCCCCATTCGTAGCCGTCCCTTCCGAGATTGTTGTCCCCTGCCATGTAGAGGAGGACCAGCCATGAGGATGCCGCGGGTACATCCTGTTGGATGGCATCCCCGGGATCGACCGAAGGGTCCCAGACCATGACCGATGCCATTATCAGCAATGTCAATGCTATACTCGATGCGGCCTTCACGCGTGGTCATACTGGTGTATATTTATATTGTTGGCGGTAACATGAGAACGTGTTCTATCATCTGGCCAGAAGTTCCGTGACGGACCTTTACCGCTGTTTCGCCACGTGAAAACTCATTGGAGCGATGCCATCCATGCCGGCTTCGATCATATCGCCTTCCTCCAGGGGTCCGACACCTGCAGGGGTCCCTGTCATGATGATATCGCCCTCTTCCAGGGTCATTATCCGCGAGATATCGGATATGATCCTTTCAAGACCGAAGAGGAGAAGGTCCGTGTTCCCGTCCTGCCTCAGCATACCGTTGACCTTGAGCCATATCCTCCTCGACCTCCAATCGTATTCGGGATACGGCACGGCTTCGGGACCGAAGGGTGCGAAGGTGTCATAACCCTTGGCCTCGGTCCACGGAAGTCCCCTGGACCTTGCCTCCTCCTGGACATCCCTTGCTGTTATATCGAGCATGGGAAGGAAGAGTCCCACATGTCCCATGGCGGACCCTTCCGGTATGTCCTTCCCTCTTGCTCCTATCACAATTGCAAGCTCGACCTCGTGGTGCA
>JAFGJI010000034.1 GCA_016929175.1 Thermoplasmatota archaeon
GACGGGTGGGAGGACATATACATCCCCCAGGTGTACGGGGACCTGTCCTATACAACCCCTCATCTATATCGCAACAAGGGATATTCCACGGACCCATCTATCCCTGACGGAACCACCTTCGAGGATGTCACGGACGATCTGGGGATCAAAGGGGCCAACACATACGCCTGTTTGTGGGTTGACTACGACAATGACGGTGACCTGGACCTCGTTACCGGGGGGGCGGACAGGTGGGACGGCTCCAACTGGCAGGATTACAGATTGAGATTGTACCAGAACCAGGGAACGGGTTCCAACCATTGGTTGAAGGTAAAGCTCAACGGAACCGAGATGAATCCTGACGGGATCGGAGCCAGGATCGTTCTCAGATACAACATGAGCACAGAGCCCAAAATGATCATCAGAGAATTGAGGGCAGGGACCGGTCATGCACATCAGGAGGGCTTTGTACTCCACTTAGGTCTAGGTGACGCTCCCCTTTCCGATTCCTTCTACTTCCACAGGCTGGAGGTCCACTGGTCGGACGGTCTTATACAGTACATTGATGATATCGACCTGAACTCATTGCTGGTGATCGACAGAAAGGGTGATTTCGAACCGGCAATAAGCTCATGGGGCTTCAAAGGGCCGGCCTCGGAGGACCGGCCGTTGGAAGTATTTATCTCTCCACTGCCTCAGGGACCCGTCATAACAGGTTACGAGTGGGACATGGATATGGACAATCATTTCGATGCCATCACGAGCGGACCCAATATCACCATGGTCTACCATGAAGAAGGTCTGAAGCACGTACGGTGCAGGGTGCTGGGCGAGGCGGGGTTGGCCCGGGACATATACCCGATCGAGGTCATCGTACCGAACGATCCGCCTGTGATCGACATCACGGACCGAAGCATCATGATGGATACCGAATTTGCACTTTCCGAAGACACCTTGACGGATACTCCCTCCGACCTGGTAAATCTAACATGGGACGTTGAATGGGGTGACGGAAGCAGGACGACAGGTCGGGGAATGATGAACGGTTCTCATACTTACAGGGTTCCCGGAGTGTTCACGATGAAGGTGACCGCCGGAGATGGGTCCGTAACCGTCATCGGGAAGGCAAGGATCGAGGTCCTCAATGTGGACCCGATGGGCTGGGTCGAACCCTTGAAAGGCAACGGGACGCTGCATTACGAGGATGAACTGGTGCGTCTGAAACCCATCGTTTTCGACACGCCCTCCGACACGGGTCAGAAGACGATGAGGTGGGACTTCGGGGACGGCAACATACAGGAGACCTGGTCGGATCTGGACGATATCATACACCGATACACCGATGCCGGAAATTACTCGGTGACCGCCTATGTCAGGGACCAGTACGGAGGAACAGGATCGCTTAGCGGTTGGGTGAACGTCGCGAACAAGGCCCCGTTGCTACACTGGGTCGAAGGTGATCCCGGTCTGCTCATTGTGGACGAAGATTCCGCTCTTGACCTCGATGACATCATCATTGGGGAGGATACTCCATCGGACCTGCCGGAGCTCGAATATAACTGGGACTTCGGGGATGGCAGCGAGAGCGGTTGGAGGACCGATCCGGACATCGGACATATATACAGGTCAAAAGGGACATATGAACTGACCTGCACCGTCAGGGATGACGATGGAGAAAAACATAACCTCTCACTTCAGGTCGATGTAAGGAACGTCGCACCATGGATCGATGAGGTCTCCCAGCTGTTCGAGGTCTATGAGGACGAGATGGTGGAGCTTGTCGTGAAAGCCAAGGATACTCCTTCCGACAGGGACAACCTCGTCTACGAGCTCCGGTTCGAGGACGATCACACCCTCACAAGCATCAATGGGACGTTCCGTTTCTCATTTCCTCACAAAGGTTACTACGAAATGATCGTGGTCGTGATGGATGATGATCTCGATAGTGATTCGGAAACGGTGTATCTCACGGTCAAGAACATACTGCCCGGCGGAAAACTCTGCACCGGGAGGAACTCCTATGAGGAGGATGAGGAAGTACTCTTCGAAGCTGTGGACCTCCTTGACACCTCAGGAGATATCCAGCTTCTCGAGGTCACCTGGGATTTCGATGACGACAGCGCACCCGTTGTAGGACTGCAGGCAGTCCATACCTACACCCGTAAAGGCAGGTATACCGTGAAGATGACCATTGATGATGGAAATGACCGGGTCTTTTTGGAGAAGGACATCGTAATAGAAAATCCGGTCCCTGTTGCTCTCATGAACGCATCGCATATAATGGCAGATGTCGGTGTTGAGATAACTTTCGATGCAGTGAATAGCTCCGACAATCCGTCGGATGTTGATTCCCTTCTTTTCCTTTGGGATTTCGATGATGGAAGAGACGGAGAGGGTGTTGTGGTGAAACATTCCTACGATGCCCCGGGGACCTACAACGTTGTCCTTGAGGTCATGGATGACGATGGTGCCTCTTCTTTCGCGGAGATGACCATCGAGATATCCGATACCGGCCCGGTCAACGGGAATAAAGAGGAGGACGGGTCCGACATCTTCCTGCTTGTATTGCTACTTGTTGTGGGTGCTCTCCTGATATTGATCTGTCTGGTGGTGGCTGCCGTCATTGTTCTCAGGAAAAGACAGGAGGCCTCTCAATATGCACAGCCAGTGCAGGCAGCGGGTGTGCCGCCCATGTATCAGACCCTGGAATCTGCAAGCCACCCCGGCGGACTACCCGGACAATGGTCCGGGCCGCCCTCCCCGCCCTTGCTTCCACGGGCACCTCCTACGGGAGGGTCCGAGGGTCCTCAGGCTCCCCCGCCGCCTCCTCAAACCCCATGATCCTCCTGATATCCATTACCATGGTTCTTTCGATAATAACTTCCTCGAAGGAGCGATCAACCGCTGGCAGGATAGTATTTCTTCATGTAGGGCTCATCGATCCTCTTGAGCTCTTCTCTGGGGACGATCTTAAGAAGCTCCCATCCGAGGGACAGGGTGTCCTCTATCGACCTGTCCTCCTCGGCACCCTGGGAGATGTATTTCTTCTCGAAAACATCTGCGAACTTCAGATAGGACCTGTCTCTCTCGGTCAGTGCCTCCTCTCCAACAACGGCCACGAGGTCCCTGAGGTTGACCCCCTCTGCATAGCAGGCATATAGCTGGTTGGAGACCTGATCATGGTCCTCCCTTGTCCTGCCCTTTCCTATTCCCTGCTTCATCAACCTTGAAAGGCATGGAAGTGGGTTGACGGGAGGTCTGACAGCTTTTCTGTGGAGGTCCCTCGAAAGTACTATCTGGCCCTCTGTGATGTAGCCTGTCAGGTCAGGTATGGGGTGCGTTATATCGTCATCGGGCATTGTGAGAATAGGTATCTGGGTGATCGAACCTGTCCTGCCACTGATCCTGCCTGCCCTCTCGTAGATCTGGGAAAGGTCGGTGTACATGTAACCGGGATAACCTCTTCGGCCAGGGACCTCTTCTCTTGCCGCGGCGATCTCTCTCAGGGCCTCGCAGTAATTTGTCATATCGGTCAGGATGACAAGGATGTGCATTCCTTTCTCGAAAGCCAGATATTCAGCGGTGGTAAGGGCCATTCTGGGGATGATGATCCTTTCGATCGCAGGGTCATCTGCAAGGTTCAGGAACAATACGGCTCTTTCCAGGGCTCCGGACTGTTCGAACGATCTGATGAAATAGTTCGCTTCCTCCGAGGTTATTCCCATTGCACAGAATATGACCGCGAAATCCTCTCCCGAGCCAAGGACCTTCGCCTGTCTCGCTATCTGGGCGGCAAGATCGTTGTGGGGAAGTCCCGATGCCGAGAATATTGGCAGCTTCTGCCCCCTCACCAGTGTGTTCATCCCGTCTATGGTGGATATCCCGGTCTGGATGAATTCTCTGGGATACTCCCTTGATGTGGGATTGATCGGTTCACCATTGATATCGACCTTCTTTTCGGGTATGATCGGGGGACCGTCATCGATCGGGCTGCCAGTCCCCGAGAACACCCGGCCCAGCATATCAGGCGAGACAGCTATCTTCATGGTCTCTCCGGTGAACCTCACCGAGGTGGAACTGGTATTGATGCCCTTCGTTCCCTCGAAAACCTGTATGATAGCCCTATCCAGCCGGGCTTCCAGGACCTGTCCGAGCCTTATTTTCCCGTCCGGAGCCCTTATCTTGACGACCTCCATATAAGAGACTCCCTGGACCCCCTCGACCACCATCAAGGGTCCGGAGACCTCGGTGACGGTTGAATATTCGATCTCCTTGTTCGCGGATAGAGGCATGCCTGGGGGAAGAGCGGAGTGATATTAAACCTTTAGTCCTTTCTTCGGAGCACGATGAGGCCGATCAGCAATGCCACCGAACATGTCACCAGTCCCGCAAGCATGATACTGACATAACCGTCATCCCTCTCCCTCTCGATGGTGATCTCGGTCTTTTTTTGATTGTTCGAAAGAAGGTAACCATCCATACCACTGTACTCGTACCTCGATGATGCTTTCGCTTCGATGGTATGGGATCCGATGTCAAGCTTCGGGAGTTCCATACTCACATTTGTTGTATCATCGGCGGCTATCTCTATGACCTCATGGTTCCAGCTCTTACCATCCACGAAGACCTCGACCGTGACTTCCTTTGCCGCGGACCTGTTGGACATTACGGTGATCAGAGCCCGACCTTCTTCACACCTGATATCGCTCAGATATATATCTGTGAGGGGAAGCACCATCTCGACCTTCCGTCCCTCCGCCGGAATGAGGTCCATATCCGTCCTGGCGGTTCCCCATCTGGCCTCCACGGTATAGTTCACGGACCATAGCTTTCCGTCCGTCCCCCTGTAGCTCCAGATGGTACCGACCCTGGTATCCTGGACCACCAACCTCGAACCCATAGATGATGATAAAACCACCTCCGCACCCGATACCGGTATTCCACCGGGGCCCAGGACCTCTAGGTCCAGCCAGCCCCACCAGGCTATTATCCCCAGGCTTTCATTTGATGGTACGTACTCGTTGTCTGGATAATAGCGCTCCACCCACGTTTCGTCCTC
>JAFGJI010000288.1 GCA_016929175.1 Thermoplasmatota archaeon
ACTCCCCTCCAGTATTCGTTCATGGACACCCCCCTTCATCACATTCCTGCAGCTCTTCAAAGCTGGTCAGAAATGTCTGCAAACCATCCCGTAGACCTATCTTCACCTCTTTCCCCGGGCACATATCACTATCATTGAAGAGCTGCTGCATGGAATACAGGCTCCCTTTCAACACCAGAGATACGGAGATCTCAGCGCCGTCCATTTCCCAGGTCCCTTCGATCTTTGTCTTGATCTCGGTCTTATCCTCGCCCTCCACAGTGGCGATCGATGAGATCCTTCCGGATATCGTGATCTCCTTCATGGGTCCACCTCGATGTATGGGTGGACATTCCCAAGGAGGTCCTCTCCCCATTTCACCCCTATGAACGCGTGGGGGAGCACGTCCTTCAAGATTCTGATCGCTTCCTCACACCTTTCCAATTTGGTCATTTCCTCCCTCCCAGATATCTATTGGAATTCCACCCGGATATCTCTTTTATGGCCTCTCTCAAATATTCTTCTTCATGCTTCGGTATGACCCAGAATAGTTGGCATTGGTCACACCACCAAGTATTACTGTACTCCCAACAGGGAGTTACGTTTCCTCCGCATCTTTTACATTCCATTTATTCACCCCTATTGATACATGAAATCGTGAAAAGAATGAAATATTGGAGTATGTTCGACCATTTCCGCCTGGTCCTGCAACATTTTTATTGCTTCATCCAGGGAAAGGTTTTTAGGAACCAAATGGACCTCTCTTCTTAGCACATCCTCAGCTTTCTGATAGATCTGAGCCCATGCATTCTCCCATTTCTGGAGCTTTATCGATGAGATCCCATCCAGCCTCAACTCGGAGTAGTCTTTGTTCAGTCCGACCTGTCTCAACACAGGGTTGCCGAGCATGAAGGCATTCCCGAACCTTCCCTCGATCCAATACCTGAATGCTTTGAATTCCTGATAATCCAGAGGAGATTCAGAGTTATCCATGAAAATTCCGACAATGTTCCGCATTAACTGGACGGTCACTTTTCGGCCCAAAAATTCCTCAATGTAGACTATTTGTGTATTGTCCTGATATGCCAAATTGGTGTCATTAAAGCGGTGACACAGGGAAAGGCCCTCCCCCCCTTCGGTGACAATTCGCCCATTTTCCCGCTTTACCACCACAGGGGTGAATTCGATCTTGATCCCGTGGATCTTGATCGATGCTCTCTCCATCGCTATCATTTTTTCAATGGTGATCTTTCCCCGATATGTCCCGTGAAATGACTTTTCGATCTTCCCCTCTTTGAAAAGTCTGGATACTATCTTCTTTACTGAATTTGGATTAATGGCACACCGCACGGCGATCTCTTTTGGTGTGAACTCTTCAGGTGCGGTCGCCTCCAGGAACTTTATGACCCTCTCCCTCGATCCGATCTTTCTTTTAGACAGGTACCCACCCCCTATAAAGTGACAAAATCGTGTCACCCATCCGGAAAAAAAATAATACTGATTTTGTTGAGTATTCTGAGAAGCACTTCAAGGGCTCGTTCCGACCCCAAGAACCGATATCCGAATATTGCAAGATAATTCCTCATGATGAAGGAGAACGAATCTTGTCCAGGGGGTGCTTTTCTCCTTTGCCTGGTAGCTTTTCAATAACCTCGTCCAGACCCAATATGAACCTCTGAAAATGGGGCGAATTTTTCGGTTTCTGGCCTTCGTACGAAGAGTTTTTAAATACATTCGCGTTCATTCCCCGATATACATCTGACCTCAGGGGTGTCACAGAAATGACCGATGACGAACTCAAACTGGCCAAGGAGAGGTTGATGAAGCTCTGGGACGCTTACGAATCCCTGGAGAAGGAAATGGCCGCGGCCATGGCCAGGATCCGGGAGCTGGAGGAGAAGGAGAGGGACAAGGAAAGGACCATCTCGACCCTCAGGGAACTGGTGGATGCAAAGGATTCCGAGCTGAGGAAACTCGAGGTCAGAGGCTCCTCACTTGACAAGGAGACATCCGAGTGCAGGATGAGGCTTCAGGAGACCTCGGACCTGCTCAACCTCGAAAAGAACCGCTACAAGAAACTTTATCTGCTGTCCCGAGAACTCGAGATCGAGGTCGAGAGGCTGAATAAGGAAGTGGAAGCGAGGGACAGATGGTACAGGGACAATCTTGCTTTCTTCGAGGAGCTCCCTCAAAGGCTGGGAAAGAGACTGGAGATGATCTCGGACAGGGTCCCCAGGGAACGTCTTATCAGGGAACAGGGGGATGGCATGGACGGTCCAGGTCAGACCCTGGCACCTTCAAGGAGGGAAGAGGCCACCTTCGAGAAGATCGATCCCAGAGATGAAACGTTGAGGAGACTCCTCGAGGTTCCAGGAATGGATGAGACAAAGGCGAGAACGATCACGGAAGCCGGCTTTTCTGATATTGAAAAGCTGAAGAATGTATCCCCGTTCGAGCTGGTAAAACTGGAAGGCATAACCCCGACCCTTGCCAGGAAGATAGCGGACCATGTCAAGGCATGAAGTACATGGATAGGGTCTTTAACCTCATGTATAACTTGTCTGAACAGACCATCATGATCATTTCTTTGCCCTATCCCTACCTTCCTTGAAAAGCGACGGCAGGTGGATGAGATAGGAGCCATCCTTCTGGATTACGATGGGATTGTCCTCGAGCAGCCTTTTTACATCTATCTCGTAAACGCCCTGCTCCACTATATTGATCACATCCACCTGTTTGCCTTTTCTCTTTCCTTTCCCCCTTCCAGGGCCGGGAGGTCCTTTTACAACCTTCTTTCTCTTCACCTGCTTTTTTCCCTTTGATACCTTTTCAATGGTCTGCTTTGTCTCATGTATGGTTGAAGGTGCCGATCTCTTCCTTGCCTCTATTTCGCGGTCGAACTGCGATATCAGGTCCTTTGCCGATATACGGTCTTTGGAGGGTTGTTCCAGTATCGGACCGGATCCCGCCCCGCCCCGGAACGATACCGGACCTTCCCCGCCTTCAAGCTTAACCCGGACCCAATCCTCCCCGAGTTCACCATCCCTCTTCACCTGGGCGCCATCGATGTTCCCTATCCCTTTTTCCTTCAGTATACGGAAGAATTCGGGATCGGCCTTTTTGAGCATCTCGTCCCTGACCCTGTCCGCTTTACGTTTAAGGTCCTCCCTCTCTTCCTGAGGCAGGGGTGTGTCCACGAACATGAACTTCTTACCGCCGCAGTCCCCGCATCCTTTCAGGATCTCCTTGGAACCCCGTTCGATCATTCTTCCGCAGTTAAGACATTGATGTGGCATCTGCCTTCACTTCAATATATGATAAGATAATGAAATGTTCATCTGATTAATATAGTTGGGGACAGGTACTTTATTCCTCTTCCGGACCAGGAACCGCGGATGAAGTTACCTCTTTGGGACCTTGAGCCATTTCTTCCACCACTTCATCCCTTGTCAGGATCAAGGCCTCGATGGTCCTTCCATCCTTCTTTATCGTCTTCAATAGATGTGCCGGACCGACCACCATCATCCTGGGAGGCGGAGACCTTCCAAGAAGTCTTTGAAAAAATGTCCGGCGGCTGATGTTGCCGGTGAAACCTGGAGTTTCGACACCGATGAAGGAATCCAGGTCTATCTCGGTCATGGTGACCCTTATAAGCTCGAGTTCCTCTGCAGCGGTCAGTCCCTTTTCGAGTACGAGAACCTTTCCTTTCTTGACCTGGTCAAGTATGAACCGTATCTTTTCATTTCCCAGCTCTTCCAGTCTTTCGGTGGAGATCAGATCGATAGAGATCCCGCTCCCTTCCTCCCCTCTTTCCTTCATGATCCTCTTCTTCGGTTCCATCCGATCACCCGAAATATTTAACCATTGCCTTGTACAGATTGTCCATACCGTATCCCTTGAGGGCAGAGATCGGGATCGTTGGATGCTGCGGGAAGGCTTCCTTGATAGTTGCGGGGGAGGCCTCCTTCAGATCGAACTTGTTGGCCACTATTATGGTGGGAAGCTTTCTTGCTTCAAGGTTCCCTATCAGGGTAACATTGACCTGGTTGAAGGGGTCCAATGCCGAATCCATTACAAGAAGGACACCATCCACGTTATCGAGCCATTTGATTGCCTCGATCACCCCCTCTGTGGCTTGCTTTGCCCTCTCCCTTGCCTTTTCCTCTTTCATGCCGAACTCCTCGACAAAGTTATGGAAATCGATCTTCGTTGCGATGCCGGGAGTATCGATGATGTTGAAGTTTATCTTTGAGCCTGCGGCCTTGATGATGACCTCTTTTCGCTCCTTTGCCCTTCTGGTCTCGTGTGGTATCTCGGAGGTCTTTCCCATTGGCTTACCGGTCCAATCACGTGTTATTCTGTTTGCAAGGGTGGTCTTTCCAGCATTGGGTGGCCCGTAGATACCAATACTGAGCTGCTTCTTTCGAAACAGGGATATGACACCCTTGAACAGTCTGTTCAGTATTCCCATCCGCCTCTGGCCTCCGGACTCGACATCGATTAAGCTATTTTTTCTTATATAAATATCTGGGGTAAAACCCTGAATGTAATCACGGATAAATGATAAAGATCGAGGGAGCATCGCGAGATGCCCCCTCTATCACACCCTTCACTGCAATTATGGAGAGGGAGGTCAAGGACTCTACATATCTGCTTCCGGAGGAGCAACATCTTCCGGGACCGGCTCCGGGGCTTGGGGCGGCATTTCATCCACCAGAGGAGCTGACTCCGCGGGATGAGCGGCTTCAGGGGCGGGCGGAAGCGCCTCGGTCTCCGGTCCTGTTGCAGCAGGGAATGGGGAAACACCCATATCCATCTGTGGGATAGCAGGGATATCCAGCTGCGGGGTTGCCAGCATTGCTTCCTCCTCGGATTCCTCTGTCTGCTCCTTCTCTTCCTGGCGGTGTATCCTGAGATATCCCATCATTACAACCACGGCACCGATTATGATGGCTGCCGCCACTATTGCTATGAATAGCCACCATCCAAAAGGTGCTTCGTCTATGTGTCCCTCGGCCGGTATGTGCGGCGCGTCTGGTTTGCTGGCACTATCCTGCGGGTCCGTTCCAGCTTTATATTCCTCCAAGTTTGTCCACCCGTCCCTGTCGGCATCTTCATCGGCATCGTTGTAACCGATGGTCAGCAGATAATCCTGCTCCCACCAATCGAGCATTCCATCAGGTTCGATATCCTGGTCGCGAGGTATCTTGTAGACCTTTAAAAGGATCCTCGTCTTGGCAACGGACCTCGAGTCCTCTTTTGAAATGGGATCATACCTGTGGACCGAGTCACCGACGTACAGGGTGATGTTGTACCATCCCTCGGTCTGGAATAATATGTTCTCGAGGACCATATCGTATCCTAGTGTCTTGTTGAGCTCCTTGCAGAACCACTGGAACTTGAGATTGTCCTCGTCGACATCCACATCATAGGACCCGGAGGCATCGAATGTTATATGGTCCGTGATCCAGAACTCCTCCAGGGGTGCTGGTGATGTGATCTCGGCCACAGGTTTGGTATTGACGTATATTTGATAGATATCTGAGACAGACATCTTCTCCCCGAAATATGCATCGAAATTACCGTTTCCCGCTTCGTCGCGGAACATCAACTGGATGAAGTTCTGGTCCCCTTCCTGATATCCGGTGTATGGGATGGTCAGATGGATCAGTCTGTTCCCGTCGACCCTCTCCCAGTCCTTTGCAAGCACCTTTTCCCATCCCTGCTGCTGTGGGATCCCGGTCGCCCAGGTGTAGACCTTTGTCTCGGCATTGTAGGCTGTTCCTATCCTGTAGTAGATCGCTGTTGTCCTTATTCCCGATGTTGCATCGAACAGATAGCATTCGATGTTCTTCTTCGAGATCACGTTCTGATCATGCCAAACGTTGGGTGTGGGGAAGAAGTCCCTGACCTCAACTGGTGTCACGTCTATCTTCAGGTTGTAGGTTTCCGAGTAGGAATATCCATTGCCGGCATAATCCTTGGCCCGGAAACGGATGTAGTTCTCCCTGCTCTCGACCAACCTAGGCTTGAGCCTGACATTGATCACATCCAGCGGGTTCACGATATTCGGATCGTAAAGGTCGGCCGATACCCATTCCTCGAAATTGTCGATACCCGATGTCGATAACGAATATTCTATCGTGGAATGCCTTACACCCGTGGCGGAATTGGATACGGTGAGATTGTCCTTCACATTGATCGATATGTCCGGTGTGAGGGTCTTGAGCCAGGGTGTGTCCTTCGGGTCAGGTGAAAAATCCGTGAAGAACACATTCTTCTTGTCGATGATGATTGAGGCCTCTTTCCAATCGCCTGCGTGACCCACACCGTCCTCGGCCCATACGAATATCCTGAAGACACCCTCGGTGGTTCCGTTCCATACGTATTGGGTGACCCTTGCATCAACGTAGGGGACGTTCTCATCACCGGGGGCATAGTTCGTCCATATACGGTATTTGGTAACCCCGGACCAGGTGTCCTGCACGGAGGTCCATGATACATAGAGAACATTGTCGTTGTCGTACTCCATCTGTTCATCCTTTACAGAATCCGCTCTGATTATGAGGGATGCAGGGGCGATGGGTCGCGAGTCATCCACGCTGAATGCGAAAACCGGAAACGCTCCAATGAACTTGCCGTCCGGGAAGGGATCCCCGTTGCCGTATCTTAGGTCCATTGTGAATTCCTTCCTCATTGGAAGGGATGGCATGTGCAGCCATATGTTCAGGTCCCTTCCCGAAGCGTTTGTATCAACGTATTCGGTGAGCTCTTCATCCATGAGACGGTAAAGATAGGAGCTGTTCGGGGGATATACCGTATTCGTTGAATTGTAGACGATCCTTGCACCTGTGAAGGTGATATTCTCATCTTCCTTGGTATATCCTTCGTTCTTGATCGGCAGCCCCCTGCTGTTCAAAACCACCATCTTGTTATCCAATGTGACCTGGCTGTCAAGATAGAATACGTCCTGTACCTCCATGATGCTTGGGAGGGCGGCACCTCCTCTTGCCCATATGGTAACTGATAGATTTCCGTTGAGAGGGATATTGAACATGAACTTGACGAACGCGCTCATCCTCTTTGCGGTACTGTTCACTTCTCTTGTGTTCTGAAGTGAACGGTCATGGTCCAATTGGATATACTGTCCACCTCCGCCTACGGTCCAATTTTCAAGACCCCCGGCGATGACGTATCTCACGTATATTCCCATCGAGGGCGGGCCGAAGTAGAGCCTTGCGGAGGATATATCCCCATATCCCTCCGAATCTATCACATCGAAGGAGAACTCGTAGAAATCATGCTCTGCAAATGCCACATGGTTGTCAATACCGCCGCCGTTCACCAGCATGCAATTGTTGAATGCAATGGTGCCGTAGGCGAATTCCAGGGCAAGTCCGTTGTTGAGGCCAGCGACCCCGTAGGTTGTATAAGTATTCGTAATGGAGGAGTTCTGGTTCTGCAATCCCACGGTATGATAGGTCCCATCGCTGTATCCGGAAGAGGAGCCCATATTGTTGTACTGCATCTTTATCAGTCCGGTATTCCAGAGGATGAGCTCATAGGTCTGGGAATAACTGTTGCTGTTCCATTCTATACAGACGAACCTCCCGATATTGTCCATTCCTGTCAGATAATGTACCCCGCCGTATGAATCGTAATCGTTGTATGGGTAGCCCCAGCAGGCCGCGATGGTCGGAGCGGTATCGGCGATGGGATATGTCGTGTAATCCGATGGAGCATCGTAATAATCTTCGAACCATATCAGGCCCCTGGATCCGACATAGATGATATCATAATCGGTCCCGTAGAACGGGAAGTTCCAGGGGAGAACGATGGAATTGTATCCCGTGTCCATGAATATCTCAAGTTCGGTTCCGACATCCCGGACATTGATCCAGTTGTATTCGACCTTCGGGTCGGGATCCTTGTTGTCCATCCAGAAATACCCGAATTCGTCCTTCTCACTCGAGACCTGGGCTTGTGCTTCCGGCTCCGCTCCGATAAGAAGCATTCCGGATAATACCATAGACAAAATTGCCATGAAGGCGATCGCACATTTTCCGTTTTCCCCGCTTCGGTCCATTTACACACCCCTGTTTCATTTCAGATCGTAAATTCCATTTCACTGCGGAGGTTGACCTCCAATATTTTCGATCGGTTGAGGAGCTGGAGCCTCCATGGGCTGATCCAGGAGGGGAGAGGCTTCAAAAGGATGTGCCTGTCCCATTTCAGGCGCCGGAGTATCTCCTGGCAGGTCTTCTCCCTCCTGAGGTGGCTGCAGTTCAAATGGCCTTCCCTCCGAGGCTGCCTTTAAGGCTTCCAGTCTTGCGAATCCTCCTGCAAGCATTGCCTGTTCCAGGAGCACCTGCTCGTTCTCTGCGTCCTTTGCAGATTCCTCTTCCGCTTTACTCTTGACAGATCTATTGTTGAGCATCAGGACGATCAGGACCAGGATCACGATCAACACCGATATTATTATCGCAATGGGAAGGAGAAGATCGGTCTTTTCCTCCGCACTGTCGCCTTTGAGCGAGTAGATCGGGAAATCCTTCTCATTGGTCGGGTCGGTATTGGCCAGATATTCCTCGAAGTCCGTATGGCCGTCATTGTCGAAGTCGTTCGAGGTGGTCACCTGAGCCTTTTTATCGGCATATTCGGATCTTAATAATTCCCAAAGTTCGCCTTTGGACTTCGAGCTGTGGATGGATGCAATGTATATGTTGTCTTTGTTGGAGGGGTCATTCCAGCCAAGGTTGAACTCGAACTCGAACCAGTTGGGGAGCCCGTCGCTATCTATGTCCCCGGCCGTCAGCCATTCCGGGAATATGTATTCTTTGACATGGATCGATATCGACTCCGAATAGGCCTCGTGAAGACCGTCCATGGCTACCAATGTGATATTGTGCTCGCCCGGGCTGAGATAGGTCTCGAACCTCTCGAAGTCCTCGATGGTGCCCTCACCGATAACTTCCATTTCATCCGATCCATCGATCGACGTATACCATTTGAATGTGATGGTATCACCGTCAGGATCGCTGCTTCCTGTTGCATCGAAGGTTATGAGGTCCCTCTCGCTGAACACGCCCCCATCTTCCGGGGAGATAATTACCGGGATCGGATCGGTATTGACCCAGACGTTGAATTCGGTGGAATAGCCAGCCGGATTCTCGAGAATGTCCTGAGCCCTGAACTGGATGAAGTTCTGGTCGCCCTGGTCGAACTCAACATCGAGTTCGATATCCACTGTATTCCCGTTGCTGTATCCTTCGAGGGGTGTCCAGGGTGCGGAATTGAGTTCCGACCTGCCTCTGCTTGTCATACGGTACTCGATTGTTCCGGCATCGACACCGCTGAAATCGTCATTGATCCCGATCTCCAGTTCGGTGCTGCCTGATCCGAGCCAGATACCTTCCCAATCGCTCTCTCCATTGACCTTCAGAGCTGTAAACCCGACGGTTGAAACGTCGATGTTGACCTGGTAGGCATCACTTTCAAGAACATTTCCCGCCTCATCCGTGGCTCTGAACTTTATCCTGTTCCCGGATCCCTCCATGAGGTTTGGCTGTATGGCCAGCTCAAGGGCCTTCGCGTTGTAAACAATTCCGGAAGGTATCCACTCTCCGAATGTAAGACCTCCGTCATGGGAAATTGAATATTCGGCGGTATTTCCGATAATGTACCTTCCACCAAGGTCGGTGATCGTTATCCCGACGGTGGGGTCGATGGTATTGGACCATTCCTCCGGACCTGGATGGAAATCGCTGAAATCCAGGGTCTCCCGGTCGATCAGGATGTAGTTTGTCCTCCATTCCCCAACATGGCCGACATAATCAACTGCCCTTACAGATATGTTCACCTTCCCAGAAGCAGTTGTGTATATCTTCGCAAACTGGGATTTAACGGAGGTGATGTTGGTTTCGTCACCGTTGACGATGACCTCGTAATGATGTATGCCCGACCGATACTCCACGGATGCCATCCAGGTAACGAAAAGCTCTCCTTCATTGTCAACGATGGTATTGGGGTCGTCGAAAGCATCTGCACGGACCTGGATGCCCGGTGGTTCCGTAGGCCAATCCGTATCGACAAGAACGGCGAATGACGGAATGGAGTTCAGTAGCTTGTTGTCAGGGATACCGTTCTGTTCGATGGTGTATGTTACACGGATCGGGGTGTTCTCGGTCCCAATAATTACCGAGAAGTTCCTTCCAGAAGAAGCGTCATCGGTGGAAATGTTGCCGAAAACGTTGGAGGCCTTGATGCGGAACAGGTCGTTCCTCGGATAATATGGACCATCGGGGAGTTCTTCCGTCCCATCATAGATCAGCTTCATTCCCGTGAACATCAGGTCCGAGTTGGATGGGACCCAGGCGTCCATCTTGAGAGGGACCAGTTCTTCTCCTTTGATGATGTAATGTTCAAGGTTCCCGACGTACTTGAAATTGTTCCTTAAATGGCCAATTTCATCATAACTCAATGCATAATTGAGGTGTTGAGCATTCACCCGGAAATCAACATCGACAGGTGTCTCCTCCCCTGTCATCAATGTGAACGTCAGATTGAAATGGACGAACATCTCAGAGTTGATATTATCGAAGGTGAAGTAGAACTCGGGGTCCAGGTTGACCTGGCCTTCTGGATCATATGCGACCTGCATCCCGTTCTCCTTGCTGTATTCCAGGATGACGTTGTAAGAACCGAGGTGCATGTTCACCTCCATCCTGTCGGTTCCGTTGATGATCCATTTGTTCCAGGCGGACATCACGAAACCGTATTTTCGGTATTCCGCAAAGAAGAGGTCCTTCCCCTCCCCGTCTGCCGGTTTGACCGTGAATTTCCCTATGCCGAACATATCGTAATTGGCAATGCCGTATACCTTGCTTTGACCGGAGAAATAAGGGTCGGCAATGAAAACGTCATCGCATGCATCCCAGCTGTCCCTGTTCCAGAAGACCATCGGGAATCCGATGGAATAATACTGATAGACCCACGGATACATGTAGCCAGGATCCGCGAAATAGCTGGAGCCTGAGGGCGCATGGACCGTCAACATGGAAGCGCTCGAGGCCGTGACCGATTTTCCGCCGGTCAGATCATAATCTTTGTTGGCGATGATATAGACCGTTTTCCGTCCTCCCACCGCGATATCAACCTTTCCATCGCCGTCGTAATCACCGAAGGCATGGGACCCTCCGGAGGATACGCCCGTGATGGATATTGACACATCATGGATGGATGTGCTTGCAATATACAATATTCCGGTAGTGTATGACCTGCTCCCTCGTACGAGATATAGCATGTTGTTGTAATATGGAGCTCCTATGGCAATATCCTGCAAACCATCCATGTTGTAATCGTACATGGAGATCGGGTATCCGATGTAGGAGTAGGTATACTCGGGCCCCCTGTAGTGCTGCCATTTTCCATAGTTCGTGTTCCCCACTTTGTAGAACTCTTTCGATGCGGTCCTGATATCGGGTCCCGGATGAAGGATGAAGACAGATCCGGGTATGTAGTAGGATCCGGAGCCTGAATATGTCTCGATGTAGTAATAGGGGGAGCCGAAAGCAATTTCGTCCCTTCCGTCCCCGTCCATGTCCCCGGTAGCGTAGTTCCCCATGGAAAAATAGTTGTATTGCTCGATGTAGATATAATAGGGCAGGTAAATTTCCTTGTATTCATATACATGGTCCCCGGTTATCCTCCCGTTGAAATCAGCCCCGGAACCGACTATAGAATGGTTCCCCGAGAACGAGGGAGACCCGAACCAGTAGTAGGAATAGGCTATTTCCACATACTCGTAAAGATCCGGACTGGACGGGTAATTGTTATATTCTTCATAGTAACATAGGACCTTGGAAATGAAGATGTCATCGCAGCCGTCACCGTCAACGTCGCCGAGACCTACGGCTTTGCCAAAGTAACTGTTTTCTCTGTCCCCCCAGAACTGGGCATTCGAATTGGAGGTTGTTATTTCAGAACCGCTGCCGTCCCGGGAAGGCCCTCCGTAGTACAGGAAGGCAGCACCCACTCCGTACATCAACGAATCGCTGGTCTGATTGAAGAGTTGCATCATCGGAGCTCCCACGAGTATATCATCATAGGTGTCCCCGTTTGCGTCCCCGATATAGATATCATATCCAAAATATCCCTGGTGGTCGCATGAAAGCGTCCATCTGGCAGAGGAGGTGTCCTCTCTCAGGTTGGGGTACGTGACCTGGTAAGACCCATCGTATATGTATACCTCCCCAAAATAATTATTGGCACCGAGCGAAGTGACCGCGAGATCCTCGATCCCATCCCCGTTGAAGTCGAGCTTCTTCATCTGCTTGCCTACCCATTCGTTTGTGTTCTGGGAGGCTATCTCCATCTCGAGAACGTGATCGTCGATATACCAGTCACCGGTCCTCTCCCCTGGCTTTGGGGCCAGCGGTTGGAACTGAGCGATCTCATCATCTCCGGCGGCAACCTCGTCGCCGGCGATCAGCACGGAGGTCAATCCGCCGATCGAAAGCATCAGTACTAGGATCATGGAATATGTTCTTCTACCCTTACCTAGGAGGAAATACGGCAAAATACCCATTATGTTCACCTCTAGTCGGGATCTGAAAAGGTCACCCTTACTTTGAAGTGGCTTCCTCTTATTTAAAGATTTATTCGGATGCGGTTTTACCCATCTTTATAATTAACGGTGGCCAGTTGATGTTAATAATACCGCCTTTCCTCCGGGGGCTGGTAGGTGTGAACGTACCAAAGAGGTCTTGATGCTCATTCTGTAGCATCCCCGCTCACGATATTACGGATATGTTCTATCCTCATGAGCGGATATTGGAGGTCTTCCATCCAACCAAGGGACGCCCTGACCTCGATGCCCTCGTAAACGATGGTCACCGCAGCTTTGAGCATCCTTTCATTGAGAGAGCAGTATCCGTAGGAGGTCAGGGAACCGTTCAGAACCTGTCTGTCAACGGCAACACTTGCCTTCTTCATGTACGGTTGCGCCATCATTCCCTTTTCCATTGCCTTCTCGAAATGATCAACGCTATCGGGATTCACTGGTGCCCCGATATACTGGTGGTATAGTGAGGCCAATTTGATACCTGCTTCGAAGGCCGCTCTATCCCTGTCGGTGCAGTTGAAATATCTCCTCGAGTTCATCAATTCACCCTGCCTAATATCCTTCCATGTCCTCTTCTGGCTCTTCAAAGGGATCTACTACCTCCTCGTCAACGAGATCTGCCCATTTGGAAGCACCCCAAACCCTTCCCGGACCCCCGAAGAGAGGCATTATCAGATAGAGAAGGGAAGGAAGTGTGATCGCGATCGAACCGGTCAATCCGATCAACGGTCTGCTGGATCCCAACAGCAAACTGGCTATTAGCATTATCATAATAAAACCTTGGAGGTACATTATGCCGCCCCTGAATTTCCTGTACCTTAGGTCGGCCACCATCATGAAGGATATCATCATGATGGCGAGCGGCAGGGCGATCGTATGTCCGGTGGTCACGTATTCTATCTCTATCCCAAGTTCCACGGACCAATAGAAACAGCCTGCAAGACAGACTACTATCAATGCCATTGCAGGTGTGGGCAGTCCTATGAAATCCTTCCATTTGTGGGCGTAGAAGGAGAACCTTGCCAGCCTGAGAATGCCCAGGGTGGCCAGGCTGACACTTGAAATGATGGCGATGAAACCCTGCCATGAGGCGAAGAGAGACCCGCTGGGGTCCTTGAACATGTTGTAGACCAAAATGGCTGGTGCAATGCAGAACGTCACCGCATCGGCGAGGGAATCAAGCCAAACACCGAACTTGTGTGATGAACCGTACCTTCTTGCGACGGGCCCATCAAGGCCGTCAAAGATCATACCCATCACTATCAGGTACATCGCCTTTCTGAACCCATCCCCTCCGTCCACCGAGTTCATGACTGCCAGGACACCGCACAGGAAGTTCATCAGAGTGAAAATATCAGCCGGGGATATCAGTTTTAAAATGGGCTTCGGTATAAGGTCCTTTCTTGGTCTCCTGCCCAGCCTACGGGGGATACTCTCCCTGAGGCTGCTCATCCTCTCCCTGCTCCTGAGCCTTGGGATCCTTCTCCTCCTGATCTCGGACCCGTTCATCCCCTTCCACCTTTCCCTGGAATTTTTCGGTAAGGGACCGCGATCCCGGTTCTGCCGGCAATGACCTTCTGACCGGGTTCCACGATAATCCTCATCCCTGCCGGCATCCGGAAAAGCATATCAACCCTTGATCCGAACCTTATCAGTCCGATCCTTTCTCCCTTCTTCAGTTCCTGACCGGGAAACAGGTAGGGGATTATGCGCCTTGCCACGGCTCCAGCTATCTGGGTTATTTCCCATATTCCATTGTCGGTCCTCAGTCTTATTACCACTCTCTCGTTTCGATCGGATCCTTTGTTAAATGCCGGTACGAACCCTCCTGAATGGTGGGTCAGGTCGATCACCTTTCCGCTCCACGGGGAGCGGTTAACATGTACATCTTGGATGTTCATGAATATCGAAACGAACCACCACCCCCTCCCCTTTTCCTCGACCCTCAATATCCTGCCATCGGCCGGGGATACCACCCCCTCTCCCACGGTCCTTTCAGGGTCCCTGAAGAAAAGGACAAGGACCATGCCGATCAAAAGGAGAATGAATCCCAGATAGATGAGAAATCCAGATCGATATATCAGGAGGTAAAACGCTCCGCATAAGATCGAAGCAATGGGTAAAGAACCCAACCAAAGAGGAGTGCCTCTCGCCAGCAAGGACCTTGCTCCCTCCTGAGATCACCGGGGTGGAAGCGGATCTCAATCTTTAAAGCCTTTCCCGTCCATTTTGCGGTATGGTGCGGGTTTTACTCGTACAGGGTGATCTGTCAGAATTCTGTGCGGACGCCATAGTGAACGCTGCCAACGACCATCTTTGGATGGGAAGCGGCGTGGCAGGGGCACTGAAACGAAGGGGAGGGCAGATCATAGAACAGGAAGCGGTCCGATCGGGTCCGATTCCTGTTGGCTCTGCCATTGCCACCACGGCAGGCAGTTTGCATGCCAGGTGTGTGATCCATGGAGCAGTGATGGGTCAGGACCTCCGAACCGATCACGATATCGTCAGGAAGACAACGGTCTCCTGCCTTGAACTTGCATTGGAACTGGGTCTGTCCTCGATCGCGTTCCCGGCCTTAGGGTGCGGAGTGGGTGGAATGACATACAAGGACACGGCTGGGGCCATGAAGGAAGCGATAGGATCAATGGACGATGACCGCCTCCACACTCTCGACGTTAGCATCGTCCTTTACGGGGGAGATGCATACAGGGTCTTCACCCGGACCTTCAGATGATGATGCCCCATATCCCGATCTGGCAGAAGAGACCGTTGGTCTTTTTCTTTTTCTCATGGACAGGAGAACAACGACCAAGGCCACCATTACCAATATGACCAAAGCTGCGATGATAATAATGGCCATATTTTCCTTGAGGTCTCCGAAGAGGTCCCGATCACCGGAAGAGGAGCCATTATCGTCCATGTCCTGAGAGGGAACGGACACATCGAATTCAAGTGAGGCATATTCAGATGAATAATATCCGTTCCCGAAGGACCTTGCATCGATCCGATGTATACCAGGTGACAGCATCGAGCAATCCACCTCGAATGTCCAATCCGGTACGGGACCGGTCCGCTTCCACGGACCGGAGTCTATCCTGGCCTCGACATAGTCCACGCGATCGACGGGACCGCAGCTCCCTTTGAACTCGATAGGGCCCGAAAATGGGCCCTGGGGCAGCGGTCCGATATCGATCCACAGTTCTTCCTTGATGACCTCGGTCACCTCTAGCTGGCCCTCTGCAGGGGAGCTCCACTCTCCTTCCGAATCCTTGACCATGAAAGAAATTATATGAAGACCGGGAGAAAGGTCCTCGATCACAACATAGGGTTCGGCACCGACATCGCCGTCAATGGATGAGCCCCACTCGTAAGCCGATATGGTGCGGCCTTTGTAAGGCTCCCCGTGACCTTTCAACCTGACGCTTTCGCCCTCTTTTGCGACATCGGGTCGGATATGATCGATGACTGCCCTCGGGCTCGTGACCGGATCTTCAACTACCTGTATATTATGGATGGAGTCGGCGGGGGAAATGCCTTCACGGTCATCCTTAACGGAGAGACGGACCGAATATTCTCCGGTGGATCGATATTCATGAGTAAATATTTCCGACGTCTGCCACCCGGAGACTGTCCCTTCCCCCATGTCGAACATGTAGGATATCACGGTCCCGTCAGGATCATAGGAGGCCCCCCCATCCACCGTGAATACCTCGCCGACCTTCACGATGCCAGGTCCGGAAAGGACAGGAACGGGCAATATATTGGTGAACGGATCGTAAAGAAGAGAGGCAAATGTATCCCCAGCCAGAGGCGGGTATGACCTTAGAACGGTGATGACCACTTCCGCAACGATGTCAGGCGGTACCCCGGGGGCCGACAGGTTGATAAGGTTCGAACCGGGCTCCAATCTCTCGTCATATGGAATGGTGAACTCGTATGTCACATCGCTCCCCCGGACCACCATCTCGAACTCGCAGTAGGTGATGGGATATCCCACTGGAGCGAACACTGAGAGCCCAACCTCCGAGCCATCGTCACCAGGAGTGAAGCTGGTGATCGCGAGGTCAAGCTCTATATCCTCGGTGGGTTCGAAAAGCTTCATGATGGTGTTGGGTTCCGCATCTTCTATGACGATTTCCCTCCCCATCGGCCATTTAACGGTCATCCTCAATGCCTTTACGCTGCTGCCCAGGCCGAAATGGAGCACCATGGAATCCTGCTGTCCCTGGGCAGCCGTTCCTCCCTGCACCTCTCTCATGATCGAGAGATCGAACTCACCGTCACCTACCGTGTCAACATCCACGATGACCCTGGCACCGATGGCATCGTAGTTTGACACCCTGCCGACAAGATCGACCTCGAGCCACATCCTGTCTGCATTGGAGGCATCTCCCCCATTACGGAACAGGTGTATCATGTAGTCGGTCGTAATGCCAAGGTCCTGGTTCCATGTCCCTCCTCCGGTCACGAGATCAATCCAGCCGTCCTCGTTGTAATCGCACCACGCAGAGCCATATGTGTTCCATACCCTGAGGCCAGCCTCCATTGAAACATCGCTGAATACGAATTCCCCTTCATTGCTGTAGAGATAGGAATATGCGTATGATATGTCCCCGTAGATCTGGGGTATGAAGAGGTCCAGGTCCCCATCGTTGTCGTAGTCGGCCATGGCGGACGAGACCATAAGCTCATCCCCGTCCCCTAGCAATGATCCGGGTATCTGCTTGATCGGGATCCCGCTCCCTTCCCTTCTGTCCTGGAAAGTGTAGCCTTCGTCGGGACCAAGGTTCTCGAATAGATATGAATCGTCGCAGATGGGCCCTCTCCAGGCATCCTTGTGGGCGAGGTTCGTCACCCAGAGGTCCATGTCTCCGTCATTGTCCAGATCGCCCCAGCTTGAACCAAGTGAATGACCGTAATAGGGTCCGTCCTGTGTAATTGGATGGTCATTGCCATGCCCGTCCACCCCCATCACCGAAGCGGCCTCGATCATCGTACCGTTGCGTTGGTTCAGGTAAAGGTAATTGGGCATTATGCGATAATTGGAAACGTAGCCGTCCACGAAACCGTCATTGTCCAGGTCCGAGAAGCTCATCCCCCTCCCCTGAAAGGGGTGATCGTATTCGCTCATACCCGACGATACGGTCCCGTTCCTGAAGGTTCCGTCCCCGTTGTTGAACCAGAAATGGTCCGGATAACCCTGAAGGGTGCTGTTCTCGTAGTTCACCATATACAGGTCGATATAGCCATCCCTGTTGACATCCGCCCAGCACCCGGCTACCGTCGGGAATGTATCGGATAATCCTCCCGCGGAGACCGTTACATCACTGAACGTCCCGTCCCTGTTGTTGTGCCATAGTATGTCGGGATATTTGGGATGGTCCGATGAAGTGTTCCCCCCGCCGCAGAATATATCCA
>JAFGJI010000289.1 GCA_016929175.1 Thermoplasmatota archaeon
GTAATATCAAACCTGATAGCAGCCAGGAAAGTATTTCATGATCATCAGCCTCTTCCTCCTACATGGCAACGGAAGGCACTCTTGGAATGAGGGTTGCATCCGTGCTCGCACTTTCGATGGGGCCTTTCCTGGTAATGGCGGACATCATAGCAGTTGTGATCGTGAAGCACGAGGTCGTTCTCGGCTTCGGGACCCCGGGCCAGGTATTTCCCTCCGCCCTTGGTCTCATTGGTGTCGCGCTGTGGGTTGCAGGCCTCGTTTTCCTTGGATGGGCGAAGAGGTCCGTCAAGGGGAATTTCAGTTCACGGGCAAGGCCGGTCTTCCTGAAGGGAAAAAGCGGGTTCACCTGCTCCAACTGCGGTGAGCCCATTGACGCCTCGATGGTGGATTACCACGAGAGGATCAGATGTGGATGTGGCAGGAACTACGATGTTTTCCAGGAGGGTCCCTGGGACAGTGATGTTCCTACCTCGGAGGACAGAGCTTCACCCTCGAGAGCACCTCCGATGCGGAGAGGGAGTGCCCGAGCTGTGAAAAGGCCTCCTCGCCGGCCTTCCCGTTGACATAGGCCGCGACGCAGGCAGCGTCGAAAGGTCGAAGCCCTCTTGAGATCAGTCCTGCACACAGGCCGGCCAGTATATCTCCGGTGCCGCCCACGCTCATCGCGGGCACACCCGCGGTGCAGTATCTCCTGTAGACCTTTCTTCCGGATAGCTCCACCGCCACATTGTCGGAGAGAGAGGGAGGGTCCCCCGAAAAGCAGAGGTCCACCGGACCCTTAATCAGCATGGTCGCATCAAGCTTCCTTTCCAGCTCCGAGACGATCTCCAGCGCTTCGACATTCCAGGAACCGGTCTTTTCAGACCTCTCGTATGGGTCTCTCAGGACATTTGAATCCGCTTCCGGAAGGAAGCTCTCGACGAGCCTCCTTAGCTCTCCCCTGTGGGGGGTGAGCAGCACGTTATGACCCATCGCCCCCCCACCCCAGAGTTCCGATACGGCTGTGATCCCGTCAGCGTCAACGACCACGGGAAGGTTGATGGAGATCGCGTGTTCGAGGGCCCCTTCCAGCAGGTGAAGCGTCCCCCTGTCGCTCCCCGCGCCGGGTCCGATCAGTATTGAGCTTGATCGCTTCATGATGGCCCTCAGCTCAGGAAGCACCTCGGGCCCCAGTTTATATGGTGTCAAGGTCGGCAGTCTTTCCACTATAAGGTCCATGGAGAAGGAGGCAACGACATCTGCAATGCCACGGGGGACCGCCGCATGAACGAGGTCCGTTCCGGTCTTCAACGCGGCGGAGGCCGCTAGAGAAGGGGCACCGGTGAAGAGGCCGCCTCCGATAACAAGTGTCCTCCCCCCCTCTCCTTTCCTTGAACTTCCTGGCTTCATGGGGACCCGGAGGAGGTCGCCTGGACCGACATACGTTGCGGCTTCATCCGGTATCCCGATCTTCCTGATGACGACCTCCCCGCAGTCCGGGTGGGCTTTGTCGTTGGTCATCATCTCCTCCTTGATGTCGTGGAAGGTCACGGTAACGTCCGCCTTGAAGCCAGTTCCCTGTCCCAGGCCTGTCGGATTATCGATGGCTATCTTTACCCCATCGAAAGAGTTCATGGCCGTGACCACCTCGACAAGGTCATCCCGGAGATCCCCTTTGACCCCTGAACCCAGCACTCCGTCCACGACGACCCCCGCCCCCTCCAGGACCTCCCCGGTCCGGGCTTCCCTGCCCCCTTTGTCAAGGACCATGGCAGGGACATCTCCCGGGAGGTCCGCCAGAGCTTTTCGGGACAGTTCCGAACCTGTCCTCGAAACGTCCTTTATCATGAGGACCGCTACAGGCACCTTCCAACTTGAAAGATACCGTGCGGCAACGATACCGTCTCCCCCGTTGTTGCCGGTCCCTGCAACGATCACAACCTTCTTACCCTGATCGACCCGGGACCGTATCTCCTCTGCCAGAGCCCTTCCAGCGGCCTCCATTAGGTCCCTGACATCGACCCCGAGATGTTCGCTGTTTCGGTCCAGGACACCCACGTCGACGAACGATATCATTCTCTCACTCCACGATGGTGGCCTCCACCATCTCCATATCCTCACTGTCGGCCGCCGGGCCAGAGCCCTCCTCGCCTAGTATGGATGCCAGGGCATCGTCGGCCTTCCTGATGATCTCGGGATCCTCCCGGGGGGAAGGCCCCACGGATGCTACCCGATCACCACCCTTTGGGGGGGCGGGGGTAGGTGGGGGCCGTTTCGGGGCTTCGGCTTTCTCTTCTTTTGCCTTTTTCCTGCCCTTTCCGGAGAGGAACCTGTTGTAAGCAAGGTAGCCTCCCACTGCCAGAACGATGACCGCGATGGCAATGATGATGATAGTGTAATTGAAGATGGCCCGATCCTCTTTTTTCTCTATGAAGATCGAATATTCTATTGACGATGTCCCCTTGGATGAGGAGTAGCGGACCTTGAGGGAGACCGTTCCAGGTTCTTCTATGTCGTTGACGTATATCTCTCCTCTTGCCGTGAAGGACCCTCCAGGTTCCAACGCATTCTCGGTAGGGGTCAGGTTGACGGAGAGTTCGGGAGGGGCCTCCAGTGAGATGATGATGGATTCATCCCTGTTCCCCTTGTTGGAGAATGTCAGGTTCAAGGGTATCCTGCTTCCCTCGACGGTGCTTATCGATGACCATTCCCTGTCGGTCTTCAGGTCAGAGATCTCAGGGATCACCACCTCGAGCATCCTGGAGAACTCACCCTCCGTTCCCGCGTCTATCCCCACATCCAGCCGATAAGGGTTTCCCAGGTTCCAGAGGGTTCCGGCCGCCGGTGTGACAGAGAGGTTCCAGAGCGAGGAGGCTCCCGGTGAGAGCACGATATCATCGTAGTCCGACCCCATGCTCCACCCTTCGGGGGCTTCGACGGATATCCCGATATCGATATCTCCCAGGGTGGGATTGTACAATTCCAGGGAAAAGTAAACCGCGGAATACCTGATGGGATGGGTGGTTCCGATCCTTCCGGAAACCTGCTTGAGCTCACTTTCGGCCTCGACGATGTCCCTGGAACCATCCACCACCTTCAACGTGAAGTAGGTCCACTTCTTCTCGGATTCTCCCCTCAACCTTACGTATGTCCCAAACTGATCGGAGCCGAATGGTCCGGCCGAGGAGGTCGTCACGATGATATCGACGATCTCCTCTCCGGAGGCGTTGATCTCGAATACGTAGAGGCTTCCCTGCAGTTCGCCATTGTTGGAGGAGTAGGAGACGGTCCATGAGGCGGGGATGCTCTCCGATGCCATCTCGAAGGTCTGCGTGCTATTGACGATGTTGATGACGCGTACCTGGAAGGTCCCCGAGGAACCGGCAAAGAGAGGTTTTACCGTGTCTCCGATAGGTTCTATGCCGTGTGTCGCCACCCCGGTGACCGTTATTCTTCCATTTACCGAATAGGTCCTTTCGGCATTTCGGGATATGGCCTCGAAGGTAATGTTGTCTTTCTCAGAAAGCTGAGCCCTTAGGGGCACATACACCCGGAAATCGACACTGCTGGAGGCACCTCCCCCGATCTCGATGGTGTCGGGAACGTCGATCGACCACCCCTCCCCGGAGTCGGCGGAGAACTCCACCCTGTCGTTCGCGTCTCCCCCATTGAGGACCTCAAGCTGGAAGGTAACCGCATCCCCTGCCTCGGCCTCCCTGTCGGGATCGTACATGGTGAGGAACAGTCCGGGTCTCACCTCCAGAGAGGTCTCCCTGGTAACGGAGCATCCGGTATTGCTTTCAGCGGTCACGAATATGCTGTAGGTATCGGAGGGGGTCCCCTCCGGAAGTATGTATTCGTGCTCGAATGTTGCATTTTCCTCTCCTCCCTGCTCCTCGGGCTCCCCCGTTACGTTCAGGAGGGTTCCACCCTGCGAGGAGATCATCAGGATGTTGATGCTGGCGATATCGTATGCTCCGAACGCAGAGCTTGCCCGGGCAATGAAGTTGATCGTCCTGGCCTCCTCGGGGCCGTAAGGGATGACCTCCTTTTTTGGCTGCCCGTTCAGGTCCAGGAGCTTGAGATCAACATCGCCTTCGCCCAGCGGCTCTCCGACCATTGACAGTGTAGTATGCCCTCCCGTCAGGGTGCCCGCGTAGGCAAAGGCCAACGAAGCCGGTATGAGCTGCTGTGGTGTTCCCTCGAAAGAAACCCTGATCCTGATCGTCGATCCTCTCTTCAATGTCATTGTCGAGGACATCAGAGGGAGTTCGATGTCATCGTTCTCGATATCTTCCGGTCCCACCACCGCACCTGCTATCATCAGGGATGCCCCTTCGGAAGGGTCCATGAAGATCCCGACCTCCATGCTCCATTCCCCGGCGATTATGGTCAGGTCCTGAAGATGCAGGATCGATACACGTGCGCTGCCGGCCGGTCTCCCGGTGATCCTCATGTCCCGAACGAGCGGGTAGGACAGAATGTACTCCAGGTCGTCTCCGTTCCCCAATGCCTCCCCCAGCTCGTTAGACCTGGAGGGCTCGGTATCCATGCTCATGTTATCGTGAAGGTAGAGGATGACCTCTACCTCCTCCGCAGCCGCCTGCTCGCCCAGTAGAACGAACATCAGGGTGGATGAAAGGAATATGATCGCGATCAGAGCTTTCCAACCTCTTCTTGAACACGTCAATTCGACCGCCCCGTTGATCTGTGTGAGTGAACATGATTGCTGGACGTTTATATTTTTCGTTGCATCCCATGTATCTGAACGGACCAAAACGCATTATCGGTCATTTCCAATTCCCCTTTACATGGGATGCCCAGGCCATCAAAAGGGATTTGTAAGACGATACATTTCAGGGACCGCCAACGATCATGGCATTTTTTCAGCGGTGGTACAGGTGAGCAGAATCACGGGGCATCCCGTTCTTGAGGCAGAGGAATTCGAGGAAGTGGGGTTCACCTTCAACGGCAGGAAGCTGAGGGGGAGAAAGGAGGAGATGGTCTCCTCCGCTTTGATAGCGAACGACATACATGTGTTCGGGCACCATTACAAGGACGGGAGCCCTCAGGGGATATTCTGCGCCAACGGCCAGTGCTCTCAATGTCTTGTGATAGCCGACGGGGTTCCGGTGAAATCGTGCATGACACCGCTCTCAGAGGGAATGGAGGTCAAGAGTGTAGAGGGGCTCCCGGAACTTCCATCTGACGATAAGGTTCCTGCGGTCGGTCCGATCCCGACCCTGGATGTCGAAGTCCTGATAATCGGCGGAGGACCCGCCGGCCTCTCGGCTGCCATCGAGCTCGGAAAACTCGGGATCGACACGTTGCTCATCGATGACAAGGACCGCCTCGGGGGCAAGCTCGTCCTCCAGACCCACAAGTTCTTCGGCTCCGTGGAGGACTCCTA